>NZ_JAMYQI010000022.1:0-78263 GCF_040320805.1 Mesorhizobium sp. M0615
GCTCTGCTTTGTCCACATCTAAAGCTTGAATCATAACCCAGCCTCAGACGAAACCCCCGGCAAGCCGATTTTCAAAACGGTCTCTTACCTCCCCCTCGATGGGGGAGGTCGCGCCGAAGGCGCGGGTGGCCAGGCACCCCGCCCCGGCGCTACGCGCCGACCCTCCCCATCAAGGGGAGGGTAAAGGGAGCTAGCGCAGTGCCTTCATCAGCGCGCCGACCATCACCTGCGGCCGGTAGCCGAGCTTGGCCGGCGTCAACCCCAGCCGCACCACCACCAGTTGCTCCGACGGGATGATGGCGACCGTCTGGCCGTCATGGCCCTCCATCCAGTAGGTATCGTTGGGCAGTCCGGCGGCGACGCCGGCGCCGGGATTTCCTTCGTCCCCCGGGGCTTCGATCCAAAGTTGCCCCTTGCCGTAGACTTTCGAGGCCGGTGCCGGTTCGCGCATCCAGTCGACGAAACCGGCCGGCAGGATCTGGTTGCCGTTCCAGACGCCGCCCTGCAGCAGGAATTGGCCGAACCGCGCCCAGTCATGCCCCGTGGCATAGAGGTAGGATGAGCCGACAAAGGTACCCTCCTCGTCGGTTTCGAGCACCGCGCTTTGCATGCCGAGCGGCCCGAACAGCGCTGTCCTTGGCCACATCAGCGCCTTGTCCTTGTCGCCGATAGCATCCTGCCACAGCCTCGACAGCATCACCGCCGTGCCGCTCGAATAGGAAAAGACCTTGCCGACGTCGCCGGTCAGCGGCTTGGCCTCGGCGAAGCCCGCCATATCGGGTTCGAGGTAGAGCATGCGCGTCACATCGGCGACGTCGCCATAATCCTCGTTGAACTCGAGCCCGCTCGACATCGCCATCATGTCGGCAAGGCTGATGGCGGCGCGCCCGTCCGCCTTCCATGAGCCGAACAGGCCCTGATTGGTCACCGCCATCTTGCCGTCCTTGACCAGCGTGCCGACGAGCGCGGCGTTGACTGTCTTGGTCATAGACCAGCCGAGCAGCGGCGTTTTCGCCGAAAAGCCGTCGCCATAACGCTCCGCAACAATGCGGCCATTTTTGACCACCACCACGGCGCGCATGCCGATGCCGGTCATCGCCGCACCGTCGAGGATCTTGTTGATTTCGGGATTTTGCGAGGCATCGACTCGATCTCCCTCGGGCCACAGATCGCCCTTGGTGGCCGCCGACGCCTCGGCAGGGATTGACGTGCGCCGTGCCTTGCCGACGTCGCCATCGGGAACCGAGGCGCAACCCAGGCCGGCGCGCGCAACGGCAACGCTCTTGCCGAGGAAGCCAAGCAGCCCGGCCGAGACGGTCCCCCTGTTCTTGTCGACCGACACCTTCATCAGCCTGAGCAGCGGATGGCCGGGCGCCTGCACGTCGATGGCCAGCACCTCATTGGGATCACGGCCGGCGATAAAAACATTCGAGCAGACAATCTTGGCGGAATAGCCGGAACCGACGCGGATCAGGTCGGGCGGAGCGATGTAGAGCCAGGCAAACAGCGCGGCTATCGCCAGCACGACCAGGCCGAGCAGCCATTTGATGATCTTCACGGCGATCCGCATCTTCCGTCCCTGCTTTTCCGCTGCCCGTGGCTTGCGGCCCGAATTATGTCATCGATTTGCCGCCATTGCTTCCGCAAAATCGGTGTTCTTGTCGAGCGCCGTCAACCTGTTATCAACCATGATCGGCGATCACTGGTGCATGTCGCCCAAAAGTGCGCAGCGGTTTTGGAACAACGACATGCACGAAAATAGCGTATCAGGCGATGCTGTGGGGCGATCGCCTGAGGGGCACCTGCAACGACAACCCAACAGCGACCGGCTGATTCCGGCTCGGGAAATGCGATGCGCCGTTTCGCGGCCCTCATCACGTTGACGCTGCTGGCCGCCTGCTCGACCGCCGGCGATCTCGTGCCCTCGATGTCGCCATCCAGCAGCCCGACGGTTGCCGTGCGCGCACCGCGTTTCGAAGATTCCAAGCCGCATGAATGGGATAGCGGCGCGCCCTGGAACTATGCCGTTCACGGCACCGACGTCTCCAAATACCAGACCTCGGTCGACTGGCCGACGGCCAAGGCCAGCGGCATCTCCTTCGCCTTCATCAAGGCGACCGAGGGCGGCGACCGTTTCGACGAGTATTTCAACGAGCATTGGTCGCGCACCAAGGCCAATGGCATTCCGCGCGCGGCCTACCATTTCTTCTATTTCTGCACGCCTGCCGCCACCCAGGCGCGCTGGTTCATCCAGAACGTGCCCGTCGACCGCTCGGCCATGCCGCCGGTGCTCGACATGGAGTGGAACCCGCAATCGCCGACCTGCCGGCTGCGCCCGGATTCGGCGACGGTGCGGGCCGAAATGACCACCTTTCTCGAGATGATCGAGCGGCACTATGGCAAGAAGCCGATCATCTACACCTCGGTCGACTTCTTCGACGATAACGACCTTGCGACCTTCCGCGGCTATCCCTACTGGCTGCGCTCGGTGGCCGGCCACCCCCGCCAGAAGTACGGCAGCCACCCTTTCACCTTCTGGCAATACACCGGAACCGGTATCGTGCCCGGCATGAACGGCAAGTCCGATATCAACGTCTTCAACGGCACTGAGGCAGCCTGGAAAAAGTGGCTGCGGCAGAACACCCGTTGACACCGGCTCTGCCGCCTGCTTTTCGACGTCCCATGCGCACCTACCTGCAGCCACTGGGATATTTACGCCGGAAACGATCGAAGAGCCGCCTGCGCTCCGGGCTGCTCGCGGCTCTGCTGCTCGGCGCTACGGCGATGCCGGCGGGGGCGCAGGAATGCGGCGGCGACTTCGAAACCTGGAAGCAAGGCGTGGCGGCGGAAGCCAGGGCAGCCGGTGTCGGCGCTGTCGGCCTTGACGCGCTGGAAGCCGCCACCATCGACGACAAGGTGCTGGCGCGTGACCGCGCCCAGGGCGTCTTCGCACAGACCTTCATCCAGTTCTCCAACCGCATGATCTCGGCCTACCGGCTGAAGCAGGGCGCGGCCAATCTGAAGAAATACGCCGAAATCTTTGCGCGCGCCGACCAGCAGTTCGGTGTCCAGGCGCCGATCATCACCGCCTTCTGGGGGCTGGAGACCGATTTCGGCGCCGTACAGGGCGATTTCCACACGCTGAGCGCCTTGGTGACGCTGTCGCATGACTGCCGCCGCCCGCAGCTGTTTCGGCCGCAACTGGTGCCGCTGTTGACGCTGATCGATCGCGGCGTCGTTCCGGCCGACGTCACCGGCGCCTGGGCCGGCGAGATCGGCCAGACGCAGATCCTGCCTTCCGACTATCTCGCGCGGGGCGTCGACGGCGATGGCGACGGCATCGTCGATCTCAGGCGCAGTGTGTCCGACGTGATCATGACCACGGCCAACAAGGTGCTGTCGCGCGGCTGGAAACGCGACCAGCCCTGGATCGAGGAAGTGCGCGTGCCCGAGGACATGCCTTGGGAGCAGACCGGCCGCACCAACAAGCTGCCGCTGTCGCAATGGGCCGCCTGGGGCGTCACCAATCCCGATGGCACGCCGCTGATCGACAATGGCCTGAAGGCCGGCCTGGCGCTGCCGATGGGCCGCAAAGGTCCGGCCTTCCTCGCCTACGACAATTTCGACGTCTATCTCGAATGGAACCAGTCCTTCACCTACGCGCTGACCGCCGCCAACTTCGCCAGCCGGCTGGCCGGGGCAAAGCAGTTCGACCCGCGCAATCCCGAAACCGGTCTCAATGGCGACCAGATGAAGGAATTGCAGACCAAGCTCGAAGCCAGGGGCTATGACGTCGGCACCGTCGACGGCATTCTGGGCACCAACACCCGCGAAGCCATCCGCAAGGAACAGATGCGGCTCGGCATGCCGGTAGACGGCTGGCCGACGCCGGAGCTTTTGGGGAAACTGTAGCGCTCCTTGCCTTCTCCCCTTGTGGGGTGAGCAGCCGGTTTCGCGGAGCGAATTCATCGGCATGAAGGCTGGCGAACGCCGGGACGCTGCGAAGCAGCGGGACCCGGCAGGTGGATCGGCCACCACCCCGGCCCTTCGCATAGCTCAGGGCGTCGAAGGCTCGAAAAGCCAAGCAATTGGCTTTTCGTCCGCTGAAGCGGAGAAGGAAGAAACCTAATCCGCCATCGTCTCCAAACTCGCGAATCCCTGCGGCGCATCGCCTTCATCGAAGGGTGTCGTCACCTCGACGAAGGTATCGGGATAAAAGCCGTTGAAGCGGGTTCTCAGCGACAGCGAATAGGCACCGATATGGCCGATCTCGATCCAGTCGCCGGTGTCGACGGTTTCCGGCAGCCAGAACGGCCGCGACAGGATGTCGACGGAATCGCAGGTCGCGCCGCAGACCTTGAACGGCACGATGTTCTTCTCCTCGCCATTGCGCGAGCGGATCGCCGGATCGGGGATGAAGCGGGCCGGCAGTGTGATCTTGCCGGTCCAAGAATCCGACAGCGACGCCCAGATGCCGTCATTGATGTAGAGCCGCTTGCCCTTGCGCAGCAGCACCCGCACGATCAGCGAGAGGCAGCGCGCCACGATCACCCGGCCGGGCTCGGCCACCAACGGGATCTGGTCGAACTGGTATTCCCTGAGGTCGCCCGACAGCCGCGACATGATCTGGCCGAGCGACGGCATCTCGATCTGCTTGCGATTGGGGTCATGGCCGTACTCGGCGGGAAAGCCGCCGCCGACATCGAGCCCCGCAATGTCGAAGGTCAGCCGGTTGCGCACCCAATCGGCGGAGGCCAGCGCCCGTTCATAGGTGTCGGGATCCTCGATCTGGCTGCCGACATGGAAGCACAGGCCGACCTTGTAGCCGGTGCGGTTGAGCCGCTCGGCGAGTTCCACCGCATAGGCCGGCCCGGCGCCGAATTTCTTCGACAGTTCATAGGCCGCCGAACCCTTGGTCTGGATTCGCACGAACACGCTGATGGAGCCCGGATCGATGTCAAGCGCCCGCACCACCCGCGTCAGCTTGGTGATCTCGTCCTCATGGTCGAGCGAAATGACGCGGATGGCGTATTTTTCCAGCGCAAGCTTGATGTCCGACTGCGCCTTGACCGGATGCATGTAGAGCATCTCGGCGTCGGGTGAGACGGCGCGCACGGCGGCGAACTCGCCGGGCGAGGCTACATCGAAGGCGGTGACGCCGGCTTCGACCAGCGCCTTCAGCACGATCTGCTCGCCATTGGTCTTGACTGCGTAGGCGGTCTTGCCAGGAAACATGCCCATGAACTGTTTGGCATCCGCCTTCAGCACCTGCGGGCGAAAGCAGTAGACCGGATCGTCCGGCCGAAGCGCCAGCGCCGCCTCGCGGGCATTCTCGAATCGCTGCATGGACGAATCCCCTGACTTCTCGGCTGCGCACAATTAATCCAAGCTAGCGGCCAAAGAAAACAATTCTGTGTCTGGCGGGCACTGACCCAGCGGCGCACCCTCCTGGCAGCACTGTTGCCAGCAATCAGGTTTCGGGTGGCCCTTGTCGCCGGACCCGATATGCCTTCTGCCTGAGTGGCTGGCATTGATGCCGCGGGGAAGGACGTTCACGATGGCAATAGCCACGACAGCCGTACAGCGCGGACCGATGACGCTGAGGGACTGGGGACAGCTTCTGCTGCTCGGCGCCATCTGGGGCGGCTCGTTCTTCTTTGCCCGCATCGCCGTTGCCGAAATGCACCCGCTGGTGCTGGTGCTGTTTCGCGTTGCCATTGCGGCCATTGCACTGCAGCTCTATCTCGGCATTCGCGGTCCGTCCTTCCGCCTCGCCTTCCCGCATGCCGGCCTGTTTTTCCTTTTGGCGCTCGCCAACAATGTCGTCCCGTTCTCGCTGATCTTTGCCGGCCAGACCGCGCTTGGCGCCGGCGTCGCCTCGGTGCTCAATGCGACGACGCCGTTCTGGACGCTGATCCTCGCCAACGCGCTGACAGCGGACGAAAAGCTCTCCTGGAACAAGCTTGCCGGCATCGGGCTCGGCATCGCCGGCACCGCTGTCATGATCGGCCCCGGCCTGCTGGCCGGGCTCGGCGGCCCGGTCTGGGCGAAATTCGCGCTGATCGGCGCCTCGCTGTCTTACGCCGTCGCGCTGATGATTGCCCGCCGCTTCAAGGGCGTGCCCTCGCCGGTGATCGCCACCGGACAATTGACGGCGTCGACCATCATCATGATCCCGGTGGTGCTGCTCACCTATGGCCCGGCCGGCCTGTTCTCGGCCTCGCCGCCGGTCTGGACGGCGGTGCTGGCGCTGGCGCTGCTCTCCACCGCCTTCGCCTACATCCTCTATTTCAACCTCGTCGCCTCGGCCGGCGCCACCAACGCCTCGCTGGTCACGCTCATCGTCCCGGCCAGCGCCATCCTGCTCGGCCTCCTGTTCCTCGGCGAGCGGCTCGCTCTGTTCGAGTTCTGCGGCATGGCACTGATCGCGCTTGGCCTGGTGACGATCGACGGGCGGTTGTTTGGTCGGCGCTAACCCAAAAGTGCGCAGCGGTTTTGGAACAACGACGCGCTTTAGGTCTGGTAGCGCTGCCATGCCTCGCTTTCGCCACGGCCGCGTCACAATTTATTCACAGGCTACCAGCGGGTTTTGCCGAAGAGTTTCAATGCCTAACGCCAGGTGGCAGGTCGCAAATTCCACAATCGCGTCGCATTGCAGCATATTTTCCGCTTGCCTGTGGCACAAATGCCCCTAGACTCCACCCATAGCTCTTGAAGAGGAGACTATGACATGGGACTTACGAGGCCAATCAACGCATTGATGATCTGTGCTGCATTTGCCTTCATTGGCGCCCTTATCATAGGTGTTCTTCCGTAACCGCCGGAGCGGAAGAACAGCAGCAATAGCCCACAAATTCGAAAGGCCGGGTGTTTCGCCCGGCCTTTTGCATTTCAGATTTCATACCACCATGAAGCTCAGGCGGCGGCGGATCCAGCTGCCTCTGTTTCGTGGGAGCGGATGCCGATCATATGGCAGATGGCAAACACCAGGTCGGCCCGGTTCATGGTGTAGAAATGGAAGTCGCTGACGCCGCGCTCGACGAGATCGAGCACCTGCTCGGCCGCCACGGCAGACGCCACGAGCGCATGCGTCTGCGGATCGTTGTGCAGCCCTTCGAACCGCTCGGCCAGCCATGCCGGCACCAGCGCGCCGCAGCGTGCCGAGAAATTGGCGACCTGGGTGAAATTGTGCACCGGCAGGATGCCGGGCACGATCGGGATGTAGATGCCGGCGCGGCGCGCCTTCTCGACGTAACGCTCGTAGAGATCGTTGTCGAAGAAGAACTGGGTGATTGCCCGCGTCGCGCCATTGTCGGCCTTGCGCTTCAGCATGTCGAAGTCGGTGGCAAAGTCCGGACTTTCCGGATGCTTTTCGGGATAGGCCGAGACCGAGATGTCGAAATCGCCGGCGTCCTTCAGCGCTCCGACAAGTTCGGCGCCATTGGCATAGCCATCGGGATGCGGCCGGTAGGCGGTGCCGACGCCGGCCGCCGGATCGCCACGCAAGGCGACGAAGCGCTTCACGCCCATATCGGCGAATTCGCGGACCACGGCATCGACCTCATGGCGGGCGGCGTCGACGCAGGTCATGTGAGCCGCCGGCGTCAGCGTCGTCTCGTTCAGGATGCGCTTGATCGTGCGCGCCGTGCGTTCACGCGTCGAGCCGCCGGCGCCATAGGTCACCGAGACGAATCTCGGCTTCAGCGGCTCCAGCCTGGTGACGGTGTCCCAGAGCCTGGCTTCCATCTCGTCGGTCTTCGGCGGGAAGAACTCGAAGGAAACGCGCACCTTGTCGCCGATGTCGGGACGGCGGGAAAAGCGGAACTGGTTCATCAGGCGATTTCCCCCATAGGGTACGCTTTGGTGGGTTGGGTGTCATTTGAAGGCTCGGCCATCAGCATGCGGCGGTCGCGGCCGAGCCACAGCTTGACGGTCAGCCTGGCTTCGTTGCCGCCGCGCGGCTCGAATTCCTGGGCATCCTCGAGATCGAGCCCGGCCTCGGCAAACCATTCGGAGATCTGCCGGTCGGAAAAGCCCAGCCTGACATGCGCGTGCTGGTCGCGCAGGAACTCCAGCGCATGCGGCGCGAAGTCGACGATCACCAGCCGGCCCGCCGGACGCAGCAGCCGCGCCGCCTCGCGAATGGCGCGTGCCGGGTCATCGAGATAGTGCAGCACCTGATGGATGGTGACGAGGTCGAAGGCGTCGCGCTCGACCGGCGGCGCGAAAATGTCGCCTTGGCGGACCTGCGCATTGGCGATGCCTGCCTTGTCGAGATTGGCCCGCGCCACCGTCAGCATTTCGCGCGACATGTCGATGCCGACGCCGCGCCGGTAGAGCGGCGAAAATATCTCCAGCAGCCGCCCGGTACCGGTGCCGAGGTCTAGCATCGACTGGAACGGCCGCTTGCCGACCAGCTTGAGGAGTGCGGCTTCCACCGCGCGGTCCGGCACATGCAGCGAGCGGATGTGATCCCAGCTGGCGGCGTTCTCGGAGAAATACTCGGCGGCACGGTCCTGGCGCTTGCGCTTGACCGATGCCAACCGCTCGAGATCGCGCTCGACCTGTGGATCGGCGCCGCGAATGCCAGAGACCAGCCCCATGACGAAGTCGCGCGCGGAATCCGTATCCGACAGCCGGAAGAAGGCCCACGAGCCCTCCTGGTAGCGGCCGATCAACCCGGCCTCCAGCAGCAGCTTCAAATGCCGCGACACCCGCGGTTGCGACTGGCTGAGGATCTCGGTGAGGTCGGACACGGTGAGATCGCCGCGCGACAGCAGCGCCAGGATGCGGAGCCGGCTCGATTCGGCCGCAGCCTTCAACGTATCAACCATCGTATCGAGCGAAACATGCATTGGCGTATTCTCGTTGAAAAGATATAAACATATGTTTATGTCAGCTTTGGCGGCATAGCAAGGCCTATGTCGCTTCCTGACAAGAAAATGCCGCACACATGGTCCCCGCCCGAGAGAACCGCTTTTCCCTGACGATCGGCTGCAAACTTGTGCTAGGGCGAAAGCCATGTTCGAGACGCGCGACGGCGAAAAGCTCCTGCAGACTGACCCGGCTGACATGCCGGCGGATGGCCATATCGTGTTCATCGGCCGCATCGCCTCGCCATGGACATCCAGGCAAACCTGCCCGAAGAACATGCGCGCGGCGCGCGAGGCCGGACAGGCGGCCACGGTTCTCATCGACCCTGCCTATCGCGACGGCCTGCTTGCGCTGGAGCGGGCCAGCCACATCGTCATCCTGTCCTGGCTGCATCACGCGCCGCGGGCACTGATTGTCCAGAGACCCCGCCATGCGGCTGAGCCGAAAGGCGTTTTCTCGCTGCGCTCCCCTGCCCGGCCGAACCCAGTCGGGCTGCATATCGCCAGGCTGATCGCCGTCGACATCGACCACGGCCGCATCGCCATCGACGCCATCGATGTGCTCGACGGCACCCCGGTGATCGACATCAAGCCCTATTTCGCCTCGACCGACGCCTTTCCCGAGGCGACCATTGCCGGGCGTGACGAAAAATGAGCGCGCCCACCGGCCGCCGCCGCGCCATCGCCAAGGCGCTGACCGCACTGCTGCCCCTGGCGCCCTATGCCGATATGGAGAAAATCCGCACCGAGGCCGGCGCCGTGCACATGAAGACGCTGCCGCCGGGCATCGCGGTCTGGCTGGCGACGATCGCCCATATCAGGCACGGCCATACCGACTATGAAAAGCTGCTGGCCGAGGGCTATGACCGCGACTCGGCGCGGTTCTTCGTCATCGAGCAAACAAACATGGTGCTGACCCGTTGGCGCGCCACGCGCCTGCTCGATGCAGAGGACGAAGAGGAATAACTTCAGCTACCGTCGCTTCAATACGGCAACCGCATTGTAGGGCTGGCCGTCGGCCTGGCCAACCCAGGTCCAGGACAGGTTCCCTTTGAAAAATCGGACGGTGATGCCGCCACCGTCGATGCACTTGTCCTGGCCGTAGCTGATGTTTTCCCGGTATTCCGCCGAACTGTCGTCGCGAGAAATCTGGGTCAACGATCCGCCGCAGCCGAGCGACGGATAGTCGATCGACGCGGCGCCATCGCCGATTGTCATTGCGATCGCCCAATCGGCGCCGGCAGCCCCGGCCGGACTTTGATGACCGCTGCCGGTCCAGACGCCGTTGAGCCCCGCCGCGTTGACCACGCAAGGCACGTTCTGAAAGATCGGCGTCAGCTCGCTGCCCATCTTCTCGCAACGATAGGTCTGGCCGTTCTGGCACAGCGCCTCGCCCTCGCGAGCGCATTGCGCGAAGGCATGGCCAGTGACGAAGACGAGGAAAATTGCAAAGCTGATGGTCCGAAAAGATCTGCCCATTTTGCCCCTCCCGGCCGGATATTTTCAAGCCGGACCATAGGGCATATCGAATGTGCTACCTAGGACAAACAGCGATGGTTGGGTGGCCCTATGCCGCCTGCAGGGGACCACTAGCTTGAATCTGCCGCATCAAGCCGAAGGGACCAATCGCCATGAACCGAAGCGCAGCAGCCGGTAGCATTGTGCCATTGCCGGCTTTGTCGGATCGCCATATCGATCCGCATTCCTATCCCGACGGCATCGCCTTTCTCGATGGTCAGTATCTGCCGATGTCGCAAGCCAAGATCTCGGTGCTGGATTGGGGCTTTCTGCATTCCGACGCCACCTACGACACCGTGCATGTCTGGGACGGGAGCTTCTTCCGACTCGACCTGCATCTCGACCGCTTCTTCGCCGGCTTGCAAAAACTGCGCATGACGATCCCGTCCGACCGCGATGGTGTGGCCGAGATTCTGCACAATTGCGTGGCGCTGTCGGGCCATCGCGCCGCCTATGTCGAAATGCTGTGCACACGCGGCGCCTCGCCGACCTTCAGCCGCGATCCGCGCCAGGCGGTCAACCGCTTCATGGCCTTCGCAGTTCCCTTCGGCTCGGTCGCCAATGCCGAGCAGTTGCGGCGCGGCCTGCATGTCGCCATTAGCGACAAGGTGCGCATTCCGCCGGTCTCGATCGATCCGGCGATCAAGAACTACCACTGGCTCGACCTCGTGCGCGGCCTCTACGACGCTTATGACCGTGGGGCCGAAACCGCATTGATTCTCGACTTCAACGGCAATGTCGCCGAAGGCCCCGGCTTCAACGTGTTCTGCGTCAAGGACGGCAGGCTGTCGACGCCAGCCGCCGGCGTGCTGCCCGGCATCACCAGGCGCACCGTCTTCGACCTCTGCGCCGAGGCAGCGCTTCCCACCACGGCCGTCGACGTCAGCGTTGCCGCGCTGAAGGCTGCCGACGAAGTCTTCATCACTTCCACCGCCGGCGGCATCATGCCGGTGACAGTGATCGACGGCGCTGCTGTCGCCGACGGCAAGATAGGCGGGATCACAAAGCGCTTGATGGCGCTCTACTGGCAAAAGCATGACGACCCGGCCTGGTCGAGCCCGGTGCGCTATCCCTGACCGGCGAAGGTCCTGCTCCACACGATGACGTGACCAAAAAGATTCCCCCTCGCCTCTGGAAAATCGCTCGACGCACCGTATATCGCGGAAGCGGAGAAGCCTCCGCTTCCCAGTTCACGGCCCGCATGGGCAAGGATTCCACGTCATGACAAGCAAGGTTTGGTTCATCACCGGATCGTCGAAAGGCTTTGGCCGAGTCTGGGCCGAGGCCGCACTCGCTCGCGGCGACCGTGTCGCCGCAACCGCGCGCGATGCCGGCACGCTCGCCGATCTCGTCGCGAAATACGGCGATAATGTCGCCGCGATCAAGCTCGACGTCACCGACAAGAAGGCTGTCGAAGCGGCCATCGCCGAGGCGCACAAGCGCTTTGGCCGGCTCGACGTCGTCATCAACAATGCCGGCTATGGCCATTTCGGCGCCATCGAGGAAGTCAGCGAACAGGAAGCCCGCGACCAGATCGAAACCAATGTGTTCGGCGCGCTCTGGGTCACCCAGGCGGCTTTGCCGATCATGCGGGCGCAGGGCTCCGGCCACATCATCCAGATCTCGTCGATCGGCGGCGTCAACGCCTTTGCGTCGCTCGGCCTTTACCATGCCTCGAAATGGGCGCTCGAAGCCTTCAGCCAGTCGCTCAGCATCGAGGTCGCCGAATTCGGCATCCATGTGACGCTTGTCGAACCGGGCGGCTTCTCCACCGATTGGTCCGGCGCCTCGGCCAAGGTCTCCAAAGCGATCGAGGCTTACGCGCCGGCCCGCGCCAAGATGGCGGAACGCCGCGCCAACTCGGTCGCCGGCGACCCCGAGGCCACCGGACCGGCGATGCTTGAAATCGTCGACGCGGCCGAGCCGCCGCTGCGCGTCTTCTTCGGCGATGGCGGCCTGCCGATGATCAAGCAGGAATACGCCAACCGCATCGCGCTGTGGGAAAAGTGGGACCACGTTTCCGTCGAGGCGCAGGGCGCCAAGAAGAACCGCAAGGCGGCCTGAGCGCGTCTTGAAATCCGGCTGCGTCGCCCCGGCGGCGCAGCCCGTGCCCTAGCCCGGTACTAGGATCGATAAATCCACTGCTCGGGCACGCGCACCGAGATCTCTTCCCCTGTTGTCATACGACCCGGTTTCTCGACCCAGGCAACGAGACCGCGCAGCCGTTTCGCCGCCTTCGGGAAGGCCAGCGCGCCGGCCTCCCGATCGGCCATCCCGGCGTTTTCGGCGATCGAACGTCCAGCAAGCCGGCAAGGCCCGTTCTGCGCATCGACCTTGATCGTCACGCCACCTCTAAAGAACAGCAGCGTGCCTGACGGCAGCATCGAGAGATGCGGCACGCCTTCGATCAGCAGATTGGCGCCGATCCATTCCGGCTTGATCTCGGCCAGCCCCATCCGCTCGGCAACGACGGCGAGTTCATCCGCTGCTACGATTGATATCTGCCGCTCGTTGCGGATTTCGGTGCCGCGCGGATACCAGGGTTCGCGACCGCCGGAACGACGGGTGGCGCCGGCGTGGAAGTCGCCGTCGATGCCTTCGAAACCGAGTTGCAATCCTTCCACTGGGCGCGTCTGGAAGTGATTCGACGGTGCGGCGTAGAGCGCCGTCACCCTGGCTACGAGTTTTCGCGCTGAAATGATCTCGATCGGAGCCTCAGGGAAAAGATCCAGCATGGCTTACTCCTTGTGCAAGGTCGCATTAGCGATAGCCATGAGCCCGGTCCAGTCCAAAGCAATGATGATCCGATCAAGCGGGCTGATGGCAGCCGATCACGATCTTCTTACCGCGGATCGCATATCCTATCGTACTGCGCCGCATTGCCGCCGTGCTGCACCGGCCTCATGGTGAGACAAGTCTGCGGAGGTTTCCATGCGTCCCGGGACTGCAATCGCGCTGCTTTGGCTGATCTGGGTCGTGTCCTGGTTTCTAGCCGCCTTCTGGGCCGACCCGGCGAAAAAGCGTGCCGGCATCCAGGAGGAGCTTCGCTATCGCGCTTTGTGGTTGATCGGCGCGGTGCTGCTGTTCATTCCCGCGCATGGCTATGCCGGCCGGCTGCGATTCTGGTTTCCGACCCTTGCCGAAGCGTGGATCTGCGCAGGGCTTGTTGCCGTTGGCCTGTTGTTCGCCTGGTGGGCGCGGTTGCATCTCGGCCGTCTCTGGTCGGCTTCGGTGACGGCCAAGGCCGAGCACCGTGTCGTCGACACCGGTCCCTACAGAATGGTCCGCCACCCGATCTATACCGGACTGCTTCTGGCGATGCTTGCCACAATGGCGGCCAAAGGCACGGTCTGGGGAATCGCCGGCGCGATTCTTCTCACCATCGGCATCGTCATGAAGGCAAGGCTGGAGGAACGCTTTCTGCGCGGAGAACTCGGCAACGCCTATGACGATTATGCCCGCAGCGTACCGATGCTGGTGCCGTTCATGCCGGCCTGATTACAGCATCTGCAAAAGCGCGCCGCCGATCGAATAGCCGGCGCCGAAGGCGCACAGCACGCCGAAATCGCCGGGCTTCATGTCGGCGTGGTTTTCCGACAGCGCGATGATGGCGCCGGCGCCGGCGGTGTTGCCGAGCCGCTCCAGCACCATCGGCGCGCGGTCGTGGTCGACCTCGTGGCCGAAGGCCAGTTTCAGGATCATGGCGTTCATGCGCGCATTGGCCTGATGCAGCCAGAAGCGCCTGATGGCTTGCGGCGTCAGCCCGTGCTCGGCGAGGAATTCGACAATGAATTTGTGGCCGGCGACGGTGACTTCCTTGAACACCTTGTTGCCGACCTGCTTGATCAGATTGCCTTCGAGGTTGATCATGTAAGGATCGTCCTGGGCGGTGCGGGTGTGATAGCCCAGATTGGTGCGGATATTGTTCGACATCTGCGTCCAGGTGCGCGTGTCCAGCACCTCGAAGCGCCCCGGCCGCTTCTCGCCCCTGGCCAGCCCCTCGACCACCATCGCCACCGACGCATCGCCGAAGATGAAATGCGTCTGCCGGTCGCGGAAATTGAGATGGCCGGTGATGATCTCCGGCGTGACCACCAGCACGCGTTTGTGCGCGCCCGCCCGCACCAGATTGGCCGCAATGTGCAAGGCGGCCGCGGCCGATGAACAACCAAGCCCCATATCGAAGCCGGCGCCCTTGGTGCCCAGCGCCTCCTGCATTTCGATGGCGATCGCCGGATAGGGCCGCTGCTGGTGCGAGGCCGAGCAGATCACCAGGTCGATGTCGGACGGCTTCAGGCCGGCATGGTCGAGCGCCTTCCTGGCTGCGGCGACGCCGAACTCGGCCTGCAGCGACAGCGCATCGTCGGGCCGCGCCGGAATGCGCGGCGCCATGCGGGTCGGATCGAGAATGCCTTCGCGCTCGATCACATGCCGGGTCTGGACGCCCGAGGCATGGACGATGAAGGCGCTGTCGGATTTCTGCAGCAGCGTCTCATCCGTGCCTTGCCGGCGTGCATTCTCGGTGTCGACCCAGGCATTGAAGCTGGCGACCAGTTCTTCATTGGTGATCTTGGCTTCAGGGATTTCAACGCCAATGCCGCTGATGATGACGCGATGCATATCCAGTCCGTCCATGCGCAGGCGTTGTCGTTCTCATGTGAACGACGAAGGGGCGCGACACAACACTTTTCTCACCCCACCGGTTTACGCCGGCTTAAACCATAGGCTGTGGCCGGATGTCATCGGGAGTGCTAGCCGGCCCGCTTGGCGACGATGAAGATACGCGGAAAGCGCAGCAGCACCTTGCCGTTTGCGGTCTTCGGATAGGCCGCGGTGATCTTGGCCGTGTAGCTGTCGAGGAAGGTCTTGCGCTCGCCGGCGTCCAGCGGATCGAGGAAAGGCTTCAGCCCCGTCGACTTCACCCATTCGACGATCGCCTCGGCGTCGGTCAGCGGATGATTGTAGGCTGTATGCCAGATATCCACCCGGTCGGAGAGCGGCGACAAGAGATCATAATAGAACGACACCGCCGGCAGCGGTCCGCGCGCAGCACCTGCCATCTTGGCGGCGAACGGCATTTCGGCGGCCGTCTCGCGCATCACCTGATGCGACGGCTCAAGCAGATTGTCGGGCATCTGGACGGCGAGCGCGCCACCGGGGGCGAGAAAGCCCATCAGCCGCTGGAACACTACCGGGTGGGTGGGCAGCCACTGGAATACCGCGTTGGCGAAGATGACGTTGACCGGCTCGGCCGGTCGCCATGTCGAGGCATCGGCGAGGTCGAAATTGACGCTGGGCAGGCGCGCCTTCGCCTTCTCGATCATGTCGGGAGAGGTGTCGAAGCCGCTGATATCAGCATCCGGCCAGCGCTCGACCAGCAGCTCGGTCGAATTACCCGGGCCGCAGCCGATGTCGACCACCCGGCGCGGGAAATCCACCGGCACCTGCGCAACAAGATCGCGCGCGGGCCGCGTGCGCTCATCCTCGAATTTCAGATATTGGGCGGCTGACCAGTCGGTCATTCAAGCTTTCCTCGTATCGGTTGAGAAATTCGCCGCCCCGGTTGCTCCCTTACCGCGTCAACCTCTTGTACGTCATCCTGTGCGGGTTGACGGCTTCGGGGCCGAGACGACGGATCTTGTCCTGCTCGTAGTCCTCGAAATTGCCCTCGAACCATTCGACATGGCTGTCGCCCTCGAAGGCGAGGATGTGGGTGGCCAGGCGGTCGAGGAACATACGATCGTGCGAGATGATGACCGCGCAGCCACCAAAATTTTCCAGCGCGTCTTCGAGCGCCGCCAGCGTTTCGGTGTCGAGATCGTTGGTCGGTTCGTCGAGCAGCAGCACATTGCCGCCGGTCTTCAGCATTTTTGCCAGATGCACGCGGTTGCGCTGGCCGCCGGAGAGGTTGCCGACCTTCTGCTGCTGGTCGCCGCCACGGAAGTTGAACGATGCGCAATAGGCGCGGGTGTTGGCCTCGAACTTGCCGAGCTTGACCACTTCGGCGCCGCCCGAGATTTCTTCCCAGACGGTCTTTGACGGATCGAGCGCATCGCGGCTCTGATCGACATAGCCGAGCTTCACCGTTTCGCCGATGCGGACAGAGCCGGCATCCGGCGTTTCCTGGCCGGTGATCATGCGGAACAGCGTCGTCTTGCCGGCGCCGTTCGGGCCGATGACACCGACGATGCCGCCCGGCGGCAGCTTGAATTCCAGGCCTTCGATCAAAAGCGTGTCGCCAAAGCCCTTCGACAGGCCTTCCGCCTCGATCACCACATTGCCGAGCCGCTCGCCATGCGGAATGACGATCTGCGTATCGCTCGGCCGCCGCTTGTCGGCTGCATCCAGCAGGTCCTGGAACGCCTGGATACGCGCCTTGGACTTGGTCTGGCGGGCTTTCGGGCTGGACTGGATCCACTCCCGTTCGCGACCGATGGCGCGCTGGCGGGCGTCGTCCTCGCGACCTTCCTGCTTGAGGCGCTTGGCCTTGGCTTCGAGGTACTTGGTGTAGTTGCCCTCATAGGGAATGCCGCGGCCGCGATCGAGCTCGAGAATCCATCCGGTGACATTGTCGAGGAAATAGCGATCGTGGGTGATGATCATCACCGCGCCGGGATAGGCGCGCAGGTGTTTTTCCAGCCACGCCGTGGTCTCGGCGTCGAGATGGTTGGTCGGTTCATCGAGCAGCAAGAGGTCGGGCTGACGCAGCAGCAGCTGGCAGAGCGCGACGCGGCGGCGCTCACCGCCCGAAAGCTTGGTGACCTCGGAATCCTTGGGCGGGCAGCCCAGCGCTTCCATCGCCATCTCGACCTGCTGTTCGAGATCCCACAAATTGAGCCGGTCCATCTCGTCCTGGAGCTTGGCGGACTCATCGGCCGTCTCGTCGGAGTAGTTCATCATCAATTCGTTGTAGCGCTCGATGATGGCGGTCTTGGCGGCGACACCTTCCATGATGTTCTCGAACACCGTCTTGTTGGCATCGAGCGCCGGCTCCTGCGCGAGATAGCCGACGGTGGCGCCTTCGGCGAGCCACGCTTCGCCGTTCCACTCCTTGTCGAGCCCGGCCATGATCTTGAGGATCGTCGACTTGCCCGAGCCGTTGGGGCCGAGGATGCCGATCTTGGCGTCGGGATAGAAGGAGAGATGGACATTCTCAAGCACCTTCTTGGTGCCATAGGCCTTGTTGAGGCCGGCCATGTGATAGATGAACTGGCGTGCCACGCGCGCTTTCCTTGATGATTGACCGAAAATGTCGGATTGAATGGAGGTTGGCCGCTATGTAGGCGATGCCGGGCCGAACGGCAATCGCTTTTGCCATTTCAAGCCGGGTGTACACCGCACGTTAAGTTTTCCGCCGGTTGTAGGGAGCGTTGAAATCCCCGGTTAACCCTTCAGCGTCAAAACAGGATCGATCGCTGGCCTGTCGCGATCGAAAGTAGAGATCGGACCGAAGGTAGTGCTGAACAGTTTCCTGCTCCTTGCCGAAGCGGTCGTCTACTTCAGCGTCATGGTCACGCTGTTCCGCTTCAGGGATCGCATCGGCCTCGGCGTCTTCGTCTGCGCGCTGGGCGCCATGCATTTCCTCGAAACCTATCTCGCCAGCGTCTTCTATGTCGCCCTGCCCTTCGGCATGGTCTCGCCAGGCTCGGCGGTGCTGTTTTCCGGCAAGCTGGTGATGCTGCTTCTCCTCTACATGAAGGAAGATGCGGCCACGGTGCGCCAGCCGATCTATGGCCTTTTGCTCGGCAACGCCTTGATGATCGGGCTGGTCCTGATCCTGCGCCTGCACGATATTTCAGCCTTTTCCGACGGCAAGCTTCCCGATATCGGTTTCATCGACCAGTTGGGCTGGCTGATGGTGTGGGGCACGACGCTGCTCTTCATCGACGCCATCCTGATCATCCTGCTCTACGAAAAGCTCGGGCGTTATCTACGCAGGGCGCCGTTCTCCCGCATCCTGATTTGCGTCGCCTGCGTGCTCACCTTCGACCAGGCCGGATTTTTCAGCGCCCTGCATTTCGTCGCCGGCGCGCCGATTGCGGTCTTCTTCGGCGGCTGGTTCGCCAAGATGGGTGCCGCTTTTGCCTACAGCGCCATGCTTGTCGCCTACCTCAGATGGTTCGAAACGCGTCAGGTCGTGGCACCCCGCGGGCTGTCCGACGTCTTCGACACGTTGACCTATCGCGAGCGCTACGAAGCCCTGGTCGAACATGTCGGCCGCGACGGCCTCACCGGCCTCTTGCACAGGGGACGCTTTGACAGCGACGGCGAACGTCTGGTTGCTGTCAGCCTGCGCACGGCCCAGCCGCTCAGCCTGCTGATCGTCGACGTCGATCATTTCAAGTCGATCAACGATCGCTTCGGCCATGCCGAGGGCGACAGGGTGCTGAGATCGATCGCCCAGGTGCTGACCCAGGCGGCCGGCGCACACGATCAGGTTTTCAGGATCGGCGGCGAGGAGTTCGCCATCCTTTGCTCGCAGCCGCATGCGGTCGCCAGGTTGCTCGGAGAAAACCTCCGCCAGGCCGTCAAAGCGTGCGTAAACCGGTTCGACATCAGCGTCAGCGCCGGCATCGCCACTGTCGATGAGACCGTAGGCTCGCTTGCCGATCTCTTCGCCCTTGCCGACGAGCGTCTCTACAGGGCCAAGTCCACCGGGCGTGACCGCGTCGTCGGCGAAGCGCATGACGATGCCGAAGACCTAACTGCGTGGACATTGCCCACGCGTGGCGTCAGCGGATAAGGCTGTCAGCTCCGCTTGCGCTGCTGCAACGCGCCGACCGCAACTGAAACGGCTATCAGCGCGATGGCCAGCCATTTCAGCACGGTGATGATCGGACTGGCATCGATGTCATAAGCGATGAACAACAGAATGCCGGGCACCAGCAGGCCGCACATGACCAGCATGATGCGGTTGATCTGCCAAGACACTTTTGCTGCCAGCGCTTCGTCACCGGCTTCGCCGACAAGACCGGCGCGCATCTCCCGAGAGATGGCCAACGCGCTCGACAGGCGCATGGAGATCGGCAAGCCGAGCCCGATTATGAGGAAGGCACACGCCGCCAGCAGAGCCGAGAATTTGAGCGCGCTGGTGTCGGCCGGCACCGGAAACAAAAGTGTCGCCAGCGGCAGGAAGACACAGACGATGCCGAGCGCGGCAATGGCGATGAAGATCGCGGCATTGACCCAAGTGAACAGCTGGTAGCGGCTTGCCCCGATCGGCGCGGCAAGCACGCGCATGCGCGCCCACTCGGCATCGGTATAGGAAAAGCCCGGCCATTCCATGCGGCCGTCTTTTATGGCGGTCATCCCCCTGGCCCAGAAAGCCAGCCGCGCCAGCGCGCCTGATGTCATGCCACTCATCGCCACCCCCGCCGAATGAAACACATCCAGACCATATCACCGCGTCACTGCCAAGCGACAGACGGATATCCTACTGGAACCCGGCCGCATCGACCGAGCCCTTCGGACAGCCCGCCTTGGTCGTCGGCGCCGAGGCGAGCATGAGAGTGCCCAGCGAACTGTCGGGGCCGATCGGGCCCGTCAGGCCGAGCGTCAGCTCGCCGATCAGCCGCCTGCCGCTCGACGGATCGACCAGGCAGGAGACACGCACCCGCGCGCCCGACCCGGCGCCGAAGGCGCTGTCGAAGGCGCTGCGGATCTGGTCCGAAGTCAGCTGCTTGCCGACATTCCTGGTGAAGAGCTCGCGCACCGGCGACGCATTCACCGCCCGCATCAGGTTCAGCGCCTCGGCAAAATACTCCTGCTGGCTCTTGCCGTAGCAGGTGCCGTGCTTGATCCATTCATGCCGTTCGAGCTTGGAGGCGGTGCCAGGCATCACCTGGTCGAGTTCGGCGCGCGTATCAGCATCGAGGTTGACCGGCGGCAGGTCGGCCCAATGGGCCGGATTATCATTGGCCTTGTCGCTCGCCGGCACCTGGCAATAGAAATTGCCGTTCGGTTGCGGCCACAGACCATGCAAGGTGAAATGCGACGCGTCGAAACCGCCCGCCGTCTGCGCCTGGCATTCGGGCTTGCTTGCCTTGGTTTCGCAGAAGGCCGGCTGCCAACTCAGCGCAAAGACATATTCGGGCTTTCCCGAAGCCGCAGGCTTGCCCTGATCGGCGGGCGCGGCCGGCTGGGCGGCCGCGCTGCCGCCGGTGACATGACCGCAGCTGATCTTGACCCAGCGACGCTCAGGATCGGCGCCCGGCACGCGGATGAGGTAATGCGTCGGCGCATCCTTGTTGCCGGCCAGGAGGTCGTAGCTCTGTCCAGCCGTTGTCGCGATATTGCCGGGGTTCTTGCCGCTTTTGATTGCCTGCGTCGCCGGGCAAGCCGCATCGGCCACGAAGGAGCCGCTCATCTTCACATCGGCGCGCGCTAGGCCGACACCGGCCAGCGCCACCAACACCGCACCCCATATCGCCGATATCCGCATTCCAGCACTCCTAGCGTTTCATAGCGCAAGCTAGAAACGTGTGACATGTCAGAATTACGATTTCTTTCGTCCGCCGCAAAAACAATCGCTCGGTCGATCAGACCCCGCCCTCCTCGACCCGCTTCGTCAACATACGCAGCAGATCAAGCGCGCTCTCAAGCACGCGAGGCTCGATGCCCTCGCTGATGCGGTTGGCCCAGACATGCTGGCGCGTGCCGATATCCCTGATCGCGGCCCGGCCGGCATCGGTCATCGCCAGGAGCTTCGCGCGGCGGTGCGCCGGGTTGTCCGCATAGGCGGCAAGCCCTTCGGCGGCCAGAATATCGGCCAGGCGCTGCACGCTCTGGCGCGCAAGCCCCATGTCGCGGGCAATGTCGGCCACCGATTTCGGCTCCTTCAGCACCGCGCCCAGAACCTGCCAGCGCGCCGCCGTCAGCCCGGCAGGCTCCGCCAGCCGGTCGGCCGCGTCGAGAAACCCGCCATTCAGCCGGAACACGGCAAGCACCAGTTCGGTGAGCACATCTCCGGCTTCGGTCCTGCTTGTCATTTCTGGCCGGCCTCGATGGTGGAAACGAAAGTGTTGACGGCTTCAGCCACCGCCTCCGGCTTGTCAAGCATCACCCAATGGCCGGAACCGGCGACGGTTCTGTGGCCAATTCCGCTGCGCAGCCGAAACAGGGCCGCCGCATTGTCATTGGCCTCCGTGGCCAGCACGAAGATCGGCCCGTGATAGGCGTCGAGCGTCGGTTCGGGATTCCATTCCGCCAGCGCCTTGCCGACGCCTGCCCGAGCCGCCGGATCGACCACCGCCGCATCGGCGATGACCTGTTTGCGGACATCTGGGTTGGAGCCGGCGATCGAGGTGTAATAAGCGCTCAGGACATCGCCGCCGTTTGGCCCCGCCAGATCGCGCACGAACCCGTCGCGAATCTCTTTGGGCAGGGCGCGCGGATCGGTCGCCGGATCGACCAGCAGGATGCCGGCAACACGGTCGGCATGGCCGGCGGCATAGGCGAGCGCGGCCCCACTGCCGCCGCTATGTGCAACGAGGACAAACCGCTTCAGGCCGAACGCATCGGCCACCGCACCAATATCGTCGGCACGGCCGTCATAGCCGTAGTCGGCATCAGCTGCAGGCGCCGATGCGCCATGGCCGCGAAAATCGAAGGCGACCGCCTCACGGCCACCTGCGGTGAGCTGCATCACCCGGTTCCACTGTGTGGCGCGGCTGCAATCACCATGCGCGAACAGGATCGGCAGGCCGTCGCCGGATTTGATGTCGTAGCCGGCAAGCTGGCCCTGCGGGCCGGCAATGGTCTTCATGGTCATCTCCCTGGTTTGGCTGGAAGCAATGCCGGGCAGGAGCATTGCGGATGAAAGGCTCGCCAGCAGAAACGCGCGGCGCGAAACGGTTTTCATGGTCATGCTCCGATCCAATTGACAGTATGCTGTCATATAGCCAAATTGACAGCAAGCTGTCAACAGTGGCCCCGGCTGATTTCGACCTCCCCTTGACGTCGGTCCCGCGTCGCTCAACAGTCGCCGAGGGAGCGAGACATGGCATTTGACAAGCAGACGACGCTGGCCTCACCGACCGGGGCCACGCTCAACCTCTATGTGAAGCACGCGAGCGGCTCTCCACGGGCCGTCGTCCAGATTAACCATGGCTTGGCCGAACACGCCGCGCGCTATGCCCGCTTCGCGGATTACCTCAGCACCCGCGGTTTTCACGTCTACGTCCACGACCATCGCGGCCATGGCGCGACCAAGGCGCCCGATGCCCCGCTCGGCAGGTTCGCCGGCACAGGCGGCCCGGCCAAGGTGATCTCCGATGTCGACGCAGTCCACGATTTGATTGCGAAGGAGCAGCCCGGCCTGCCGGTCATCCTGTTCGGCCATTCGATGGGTGCGTCGGTGGCGCTCAACTACCTGCTGGCGCACTCGCCGCGCGTCCACGCCGCGGCGATCTGGAACGGCAATTTCTCACAAGGCTTGCTCGGCCGGCTTGCGCTCGCCATCCTCGCTTATGAGCGCTTCAGGCTCGGCTCCGATGTCCCCTCACGCATCTTGCCCAGGCTGACCTTCCAGGCCTGGGGCAAGGCGGTGCCCAGCCACAAGACGCTCTTCGACTGGCTGTCGCGCGACGAGGCAGAAGTGGCGAAATACATTGCCGACCCGCTGTGCGGCTGGGATGCCTCGATCTCGATGTGGCGCGATGTCGTGGAGATGGCGCAGAAAGGCGGCAAGGATGCGGGCTTTGCCGGCATCAGGCGCGACCTGCCCGTCAGCATCGTCGGCGGCGAGAAGGATCCGGCCTCCGACTATGGCAAGGGCATCGACCATCTCGCCAAGCGCATGCGCGCGATGGGCTTTTCGAATCTGGTTTCAAAGGTTTACGCCGACGCCCGCCACGAAAGCTTGAACGAGGTGAACCGCGACTCCGTCATGACCGATTTTGCCGCGTGGGCCGATGGTGTGTTGAAACGCTGACATCGCTGGCCCACCGCAAGGCCCGTGACAGCGGCATCCCGGGTTGATAGAGGCTGCGGTTCCGACCCGTTTTTGGTGATTTATGGCTGAACCTCCGCTGAAAGGCGTCCGCGTCGTCGAACTCGCCCGCATCCTGGCCGGCCCGTGGGCAGGACAATTGCTGGCCGATCTCGGCGCCGATGTTATCAAGGTCGAGAGCCCAGATGGCGGCGACGATACCCGCAAATGGGGTCCGCCCTTCGTCATGAGCCATGATGGCGAGAACCTGTCGGCCGCCTATTACCACTCCTGCAATCGCGGCAAGCGCTCCATCGCGGTCGATTTCTCGACGCCCGAAGGGGCCGAGACGGTGCGCCGGCTGGTTGCCACGGCCGACGTTCTGATCGAGAACTTCAAGCTCGGCGGCCTGAAGAAATACGGGCTCGATTACGAGAGCCTGAAGGCGATCAATCCAAAGCTCGTCTACTGCTCGATCACCGGCTTCGGCCAGGACGGGCCTTACGCCCCACGCGCCGGCTATGATTTCATCATCCAGGCCATGGCCGGCATGATGTCGATCACCGGCGAGGTCGGGCGCGAGCCGCAAAAGGCTGGCGTCGCCATATCGGACATCTTCACCGGCCTCTATTCGGTGATCGCCATCCAGGCAGCGCTTAGCCATGCCGAAAAGACCGGCGAAGGCCAGCATATCGACATGGCCCTGTTCGACACGCAGATTTCCGCACTCGGCAACCAGAACCTCAACTATCTCGTCTCCGGCAAGGCGCCGGTGCAGATGGGCAATGCGCATATGAACATTGCGCCCTATGAGGTTGTCCCGGTCAGGGACGGTCACATAATCCTGGCGGTCGGCAATGACGGCCAGTTCGCCAAATTCTGCGCCGCCGTCGGGCTCGACCATCTCTCAGCGAATCCCGATTTCGCCACCAATCCGGCCCGCGTCGCCAACCGGGTGAAATTGCGCGAGCACATGATCGAGACGCTGAAGAACTGGGACCGAGACCCGTTGCTGGCCAAGCTCGAAGCGGCAAGCGTGCCGGCGAGCCCGATCAACAATATCGGCCAGATGTTTGCCGACCCGCAGACGATCGCACGCGGCATGCGCCTCGACCTCGACGATGGCCATGGCAATCGTCTGCCCTCGGTACGCGCGCCGATGGTGATGTCGGGCACGCCGCTCATCTATGAGCGTCCCTCGCCTCGCCTTGGCGAACATACCGAAGAAATCCTTGCCGAACTGGAGAAGTCTGGACGATGAAGACCGGTGGACAACTGATTGTCGACGCACTCGAGGCGAACGGCACCGACCGCATCTTCTGCGTGCCTGGCGAATCCTATCTCGCTGTGCTGGACGCGCTGCATGACTCGCCCATCCGCACCATTGTCTGCCGACAGGAAGGCGGCGCCGCCATGATGGCCGACTGCCAGGGGCGGCTGACCGGCCGGCCAGGCATCTGCTTCGTCACCCGCGGCCCCGGCGCCACCAATGCATCGGCCGGCATTCACATTGCCATGCAGGATTCGATACCCGTCATCCTGTTCATCGGCCAAGTCGCCAGCCACGCCAAGGAGCGCGAGGCTTTCCAGGAGGTCGACTACAAGCGCTTCTTCGGCGACATCGCCAAATGGGTGGTGGAGATCGACGATGCCGCGCGCATCCCCGAACTCGTCACCCGCGCCTTCGCCGTCGCGACATCGGGCCGCCCCGGCCCCGTGGTCATCTCGCTGCCGGAGGACATGCTGACCAGCCTGGTCGACGCGCCTGCGGCCTTGCCGCACACGCCGGTCGAAACCCGCCCCGGCGGAGCCGAACTCGATGCTTTGGAAAAGCTTCTGGCCAAGGCCAAGCGTCCCTTCGTCATCCTCGGCGGCACACGCTGGGACGAGGAAGCGGTGGCGCGCATGCGCACCATTGCCGAGGCCTGGTCGCTGCCGATCGGCTGCTCCTTCCGCCGCCAGATGCTGTTCGACCATCTGCACCCGAACTATGCCGGCGATGTCGGCATCGGCATCAATCCGAAGCTGGCCACCGCCATCAAGCAGGCCGACCTGGTGCTGCTGATCGGCGGCCGCATGGGCGAGATGCCGTCCTCCGACTATACGCTGCTGAAGAGCCCTTACCCCGACCAGACGCTGGTCCATGTCCATGCCGATGCCGGCGAACTCGGCCGTGTCTACCGGCCGACCCTGGCGATCAACGCTGCGCCGTCAGCCTTCGTCGAAGCCTTCGCCAAGCGCAAGCCAACGTCCACGCCAGCCTGGGCGGATGAGACAGCGAAAGCACACGCTGCCTACCTCGACTGGTCGACGCCTCCTGAGACCGGCCCCGGCACGGTCCAGATGGGGCCGATCATGAACTATCTGGAAAAGATTTTGCCCGATGACGCCATTTTCACCAACGGCGCCGGCAATTACGCCACCTGGGTGCACCGCTTCCACCGCTTCCGCCGCTTCGCCACCCAAGGCGCGCCGACCTCCGGTTCGATGGGTTACGGCACCCCGGCCGCGGTCGCCGCCAAGGCGCTCCATCCCGACCGCACCGTGATCGCCTTTGCCGGCGACGGCTGCTTCCTGATGAACGGACAGGAATTCGCTACCGCCGTGCAATACGACCTGCCGATCATCGTCATCGTCGTCAACAACGGCATCTACGGCACCATCCGCATGCACCAGGAGCGCGACTATCCCGGCCGCGTCGTCGCCACCGATCTGAAGAACCCTGACTTTGCCGCTCTTGCCCGCGCCTATGGCGGCCACGGCGAGACGGTCGAGAACACGGCAGATTTTGCCCCTGCCTTCGAGCGTGCCCGCGCCAGCGGCAAGCCGGCGATCGTCGAGATAAGGCTCGATCCCGAGGCGATCACGCCGACGCGGACGATGACGCAGATCCGCGACAAGGCCTAAGAACTTCGTAGCGAAAGCCGAGTTCGTCACACCCCCCTCTGTCCTGCCGGACATCTCCCCCGCAAGGGGGGAGATCAGAAGTCACATCGGCCTTTGCCAATCACCAACGTTGAAGATGAGGGCCGGCGGTCAAGCTGCCAATCTCCCTCCTTGCGGGGGAGATGGCCGGCAGGCCAGAGGGGGGTGCTGTCCCGCCGACGCTGCCAAGGCGATCGCCCCTTTCCTGATATCTACAAGCGAGCTATCAGACCGCTGCCAGCGCCTGCGTCAGGTCGGCGATAAGATCGTCCGGATGCTCGACGCCGATCGACAGCCTGACCGTCGTGTCCAGCACGCCGATGCGCTGGCGCACGTCGAAGGGGATGCCGGAGTGCGTCATCGCCGCCGGGTGGCTGGCGAGTGACTCCGTGCCGCCGAGGCTCACCGCCAGCTTGAATATTTGCAGCCCGTTGAGAAATGCGAAGGCCGCCTTCTCTCCGCCTTTGATATCGAAAGAAAATGTCGACCCGGCGCCGCTGCATTGCGCCTTGTAGGCCCGTCCCGCTGCCGTATCCTCGCCCAGGAACGGCAGGTAATGCACCTTCTCGACCTTGGCGTGATCGCGCAGGAATTCGGCCACGAGCCGCGCATTGTCGTTGGCGCGCTCCATGCGGATGGACAGCGTCTCCAGCGAGCGGCCGAGCATCCAGCAGGAATGCGGGTCGAGTTGCGTGCCGATGGCGCCGCGCAGCGCCTTGATCGGCTTGGTCACCGCCTTGCTGCCCATGGCCGCCCCGGCGATCAGGTCGGAATGGCCGCCGACATATTTGGTCAGCGAATAGACGGAGACATCGGCGCCATGTTCGATCGGCCGCTGGAACACCGGGCCGAGCAGCGTGTTGTCGCAGACGATGATCGGCGTTGATCCTTGGCTTGCGCCGATCTCGTCGGCAATCTTCCTGATCAGCGCGATATCGACCAGGCTGTTGGTCGGATTTGACGGCGTCTCGATGAGGATGACCGAGACACGCCCCTTTGCCACCGCAGCATCCGCAGCCGAGCGCACCGCCTTCTCGTCGACGCCGTCGGCAAAGCCGACAGCGCCGATGCCGAAGCCGGACAGCGTGCGCGTCAAGAGCGTCTCGGTGCCGCCGTAAAGCGGCTGCGAATGCAGGATGACATCGCCCGGGCGGGCATAGGCGAGCAGCGTCGTGGCGATCGCCGACATGCCCGACGAGAACAGGATGCAGGCGTCCGTTCCCTCATAGACCGCCAGCCGGTCCTCGACGATCTCCGAGTTGGGGTGATTGAAGCGCGAATAGACCAGGCCGGACGCCGTGCCGCTCGGCGGCTCCTTGCGGCCGGATGTGTAGTCGAAGAAGTCGCGCCCCTCCTCCGCCGATTTGAACACGAAGGTCGAGGTCAGGAACACCGGCGGCTTGACGGCGCCCTCCGACAGCTGCGGATCGAAGCCATAGCTCAACATCAACGTTTCCGGATGGAGCTTGTGGTTGCTGATGTGGGTTTTCGACGGGCGCGGCGCGGTCATGGCTTTTCCTGCATCTGGAGGAGTCTCGTGCAGCAATTTATGCGATCCCGGTCCACCAGTCCTTGCTATTTTCGGCCTCGCATGGCTGCATCCCGGCAACAAATTGCCGAGCGAGAGCAAAAGTGCAGCAGAAGATAGCCGACGATTTCGACCGCAAGATCCTGCGCGAGCTGCAGGCCGACGCCCGCATCACCAACAATGAGCTTGCGGAGCGCATCGGCCTGTCGCCGTCGCAATGTTTGAGGAGGGTACGCCGGCTGGAGGAGGCCGGCATCATCCGGGGCTATACCACGCTGGTCGACCCGGCCGCCTTCGGCTGGAACATGGTCGCCATCGCCACCGTTCGGCTCAGCCGCCAGAACGAGGACGAGATCGTCATGTTCGAGGACGCCATCCGCGGGTGGGAGGAGGTGCTGGAATGCCACCTCGTCACCGGGTCGCGCGACTATGTGCTGAAGGTGGTGACCGGCAGCCTCGAACAGTACGAGCGCTTCATTAAGGAAAAGATCGCGCGGCTGAAATGCGTCGCCTCGATCGAGACCAGCTTCGTCATGAACACCATAAAGGAACGGCGCCTCTGACATTGGGTCAAAGGCGCCGCTCTCGAGGTCGAAATTGCCTGGCCAGGCTTATTTGATCGCCTTGTCGGTGATGGCCGTGGTGTAGGCGCCGGTCGGCGCCTTGGTGATGATCTTCTGGTCGAGCAGCGCCTTGGCGGTGCGCTCGTAGGTCGCCGGGTCGAGCTTGCCGTCGGCATTGTCGATCAGCTTGGCGACTTCGCTCATCATCCGCTTCTGGTGGTTTTCGTCCTGGCCACCGCCGTCCATGACAATGCCCGCGGCCTCGTCATTGTTGTCGATGGCATATTTCCAGCCCTTCATCGAGGCGCGCACGAAACGCACCATCTTGTCTTCGAAAGCCGGATCCTTGAGCTTGTCTTCCGAGGCATAGAGCCCGTCCTCAAGCAGGTCGTTGCCCATCGCCGAGTAGTTGAACACGGTGAGCTGGTCCGGCTTGTAGCCGGCATCGATCAGCTGCCAGTACTCGTTGTAGGTCATGACCGAAATGCAATCCGCCTGCTTCTGGATCAGCGGCTGCACGTCGAAGCTCTGCTTCAAAACCGTGACGCCATCCGGGCCGCCTTCGGTCTTCAGGCCGAGCTTGTTCATCCAGGCGTAGAAAGGATATTCGTTGCCGAAGAACCAGACGCCGAGCGTGTGACCCTTGAAATCGGCTTCGGTCTTGATCGGGCCGTCCTTCGGGCAGACCAGCTCCATACCGGCCTTCTTGAACGGCTGGGCGATGTTGACCAGCGGCACGCCCTTTTCGCGCGCGGCGAGCGCCCCGCCCATCCAGTCGACGATGACGTCGGCGCCACCGCCGGCGATCACCTGCTCGGGTGCGATATCGGGACCGCCCGGCTTGATGTCGACGTCGAGGCCTTCTGCTTCATAAAAACCCTTGGCCTTGGCGACATAGTAGCCGGCAAACTGCGCCTGCGTGACCCATTTCAGCTGCAAGGTCACCTTGTCGGCGGCCATTGCCTGGAACGCGGCCAGCGACATCGCGCCGGCCAGCATCGGAATGATCAGTCTTTTCATGTTTTTACCCTCTGAAGTTAACACCCGAACCCACCGCCCTATCCACCACGGACAGAGGGATGCCAAAACGTGACGGCTCTCTCGACGAGAGCGACCACGCCATAAAAGACCGAACCCGCCAGTGCTGCAACTGCGATTTCGGCCCAGACCATATCGATGTTCATCCGCCCGACCTCGGTCGAGATGCGAAAGCCCATGCCGACGACCGGCGTGCCGAAGAACTCGGCGACGATGGCGCCGATCAGCGCCAGCGTCGAGTTGATCTTCAGCGCGTTGAAGATGAAGGGCGCTGCCGCCGGCAGCCGGAGCTTCAAGAGTGTTGGCCAGTAGCCCGACGCATAGGTGCGCATCAAATCGCGCTCCATATGGCCGGAGGCGGCAAGACCGGCAACCGTGTTCACCAGCATTGGGAAGAAGGTCATGATGATGACGACCGCGGCCTTGGACGGCCAGTCGAAGCCGAACCACATCACCATGATCGGCGCCACACCGATGATCGGCAGCGCCGAGACCATATTGCCGATCGGCAGCAGACCGCGGCGCAGGAACGGCACGCGGTCGGCCGCAATCGCCACCAGGAAGCCGGCGCCGCTGCCGATGACATAACCGAAGATCACCGCCTTGAAGATGGTCTGCCTGATATCGGCGCCGAGCACCGGCAGGGAACTGGCGATGCGCACACCGATGGCGCTCGGCGGCGGCAAAAGGATGAAGGGAATGCCGGCGCCACGCGTCACCGCTTCCCATATGATCAGGATCCAGGCGCCGAAGATCGCCGCGATGATGAGGCGCAGCGCCATCCGCGCCCCTTTTGCCATCGGGCGAAGCCCCGACAGCACCGCCACACAGCGCCAGGCCAGCAGCCAGGCAGCGGCGAGCAGCAGGAAATACGGCGCCAATGCCGTGCCTTCGAAACCTGTAATGCCCGAGATCAGCATCCAGGCGACGAGATGAGCGCCGATGAACAGCACCGCAGCCTCGGCCAGCGGCGAAATTCTGATCATCGAGATCAGCCCCGCCAGCACGGCCAGGCCGATCATCGGGGTCTTTATACCGAAATAGGGGTAGTCGAAGATTGCCGTCGGGTCTGCAAGGGTGGCCGCTTCCGGCTTCGACATCGCGCCGAGCGACAGGGCTACAAGACACAGCGCAACGGCCAGCACGGCTTGCCAGGAGGGCTTCAGCCAGTTCATGCCGGCCTCCCGCCCATCGCGCGGTCAACGAGGCGCCCGGCTATGCCGACCACCATGACCAGAAGGGCCGCCACCACCGAGCCCGCCACAAGGGCGGACCAGATGTCGATGGACTGGCTGTAATAGGCACCTGCCAAAAGCTTGGCGCCGATGCCGGCGACAGCACCGGTCGGCAGTTCGCCGACAATGGCGCCGACCAGGCTCGCCGCCACCGCCACCTTCATCGAGGTGAACAGGAACGGCACCGAGGCCGGCACCCGCAGCTTCCAGAAGGTCTGCGAGACACTGGCATTGTAGGTGTGCATCAGGTCGAGATGCATGAGTTCGGGCGAGCGCAGGCCCTTCACCATGCCAACCGTCACCGGGAAGAACGACAGGTAGGTCGAGATCATCGCCTTTGGGATCAGACCGCTGATGCCGATCGCCCCCAGCACGACGATGATCATCGGCGCCACCGCCAGAATGGGAATCGTCTGGGAGGCGATGATCCACGGCATCAGGCTGCGGTCGAGCGTCGCCACATGCACGATGCCAACCGCGATGACGATGCCGAGCGCCGTGCCGAAGGCAAAGCCGAGCAACGTCGACGACAGGGTCACCCAAGCATTGTAGACGAGGCTTCGGCTCGATGTGATGGGCCGCAGGAAGGTGTTCTCGAAGAAGTTCACCGCCACCTGATGCGGCGCCGGCAGCGTCGGCTTGGGCTGCGACAGCGTCTTGCCGATGAATTCGACGGTGTCGTGGGTTTCCCCGGCGCGCCGGTCGAGGTCGCGCTGGAAGGGCGCGTTTAGGATGACGGCGAAGACATACCAGAGCACCACCACGCCCAGGAGGATGGAGGTCACGGGGATGAATTTTTCGCGGAAGGTGTCCATCTAGCGCGCCTCGCCAGCGGGGCGCCCTCCTCTCCCCAACGGGGAGAGGGTGGCCGGAGCGAAGCGGAGGTCGGGTGAGGGGGTAGAAATCTTTCCGTCGAGACAAGCCAAGATCGTATCCAGGACCGCTCGGCGCTCAGCCAAAACTTCGTGATTCCAGAAGCGCAGAACCGAATAACCTTGTCCGTTCAGCCAGGCTGTCCTGGCGGGATCGGTCAGTGAATCCGCGTGTTGGCTGCCATCAAGTTCGACAATCAGCCCCTGCTCGCGGCAGACGAAGTCCGCGATGAAAGGTCCGAGCGGCACTTGCCGCACAAATTTGTAGCCGTTGAGATGACGTCCTCTCAATTCCCCCCAAAGCCGGTATTCAGCTTCGGTCTCGTCAAACCGCAGCTTTCGGGCGCGAGCGGTTGCCCCGACATTTCTCTTGGTCGGATCCGTCGGCGCCGCCCCCTCACCCGACCTCCGCTTCGCTCCGGCCACCCTCTCCCCGTTGGGGAGAGGAGCCAGCCGGTCGTTCGCCCCCTCAATCATCATAGCTGTGCCCTGCCCTCAAGCCATCGCGTACCCTGGCCGCGATCGCCAAAAATTCCGGCGTCTCGCGGATATCCAGTGGCCGCTCTTTTGGCAGCGTCGATTCGATGATGTCGGTAACCCGACCTGGGCGCGGCGACATGACGACGATGCGCGTCGACAGATACACCGCCTCGGGGATGGAATGGGTGACGAAGCAGATCGTCTTGTTGGTGCGCGCCCACAATTCCAGAAGCTGTTCATTGAGATGGTCGCGCACGATCTCGTCCAGCGCGCCGAAGGGCTCGTCCATCAGCAACAGGTCGGCGTCGAAGGCGAGCGCGCGGGCGATCGAAGCGCGCTGCTGCATGCCGCCGGAAAGCTGCCAAGGGTATTTCTTCTCGAAGCCGGAGAGGTTGACGAGCTCCATCGTGCGCTTGATGCGCTCGGCCTGCTCCGCTCTCGAAAGGCCGATGATCTCCAGCGGCAGCGCCACGTTACGCTCGATCGTGCGCCACGGGAAAAGGGCTGCCGCCTGGAAGACGTAGCCATAAGCGCGTTTCTCGCGCGCCTGTTCCGGCGTCATGCCGTTGACCGAGATCGTGCCCGATGTCGGTTTTTCCAGATCGGCGATGACGCGCAGCAAGGTGGTCTTGCCGCAGCCAGATGGGCCGATGAAGGAGACGAACTCGCCCTTGCCGATGGTCAGGTCGACTTTGGAGAGCGCCTCTACCGGACCGTCATTGGTCTGAAAGGTAAGGCCAAGTTTGCTTGCCGAGACGACGGCTGGCGATCGTCCCGTCATCGCTTGCTGCCTGCTTCTCGCAGCCGCCCAGGATGAAATGCCGTTGCATTCGCGTTGATGTTGCTTTCCACTCGTCCAATCCCACCCAATCGACGCCCGGAGCCTTGCCGATGTCGCCCAAACCCACTTGTCACCTTATCCGTCCTGAAAGCACTTATGAAGGCAAGCAGGGATTGACCTATTTTGCCGGCATTGCAGCCGAGACGGTCGGCTCGTCCGGCATCTGCATGCATCTGCTCACGCTGCCGCCCGGCGCCCGCGCCAAGGCGCATCTGCATGAAAGCCATGAGACGGCGATCTATGTGCTCTCGGGCGAGGTCCACACATGGTATGGCGACAGGCTCGAGAACCACATCGTCGTCAAGGCCGGCGACCTCTTCTACATCCCGGCCGGCGTACCGCATCTGCCGGCCAATATGAGCAACGCCCCGTCCTCGGCCGTCATCGCCCGCACCGATCCCAATGAACAGGAAAGCGTCGTCCTGTTGCCGGAACTGGATGCGCTGGTGGCCTGACGCTGACGGGACTGCCGTCATTTGCACCGCGCCACTTCGCCCATGACATTGCCGTCGTCGTCGGTGACCGTCAGCTTCTTGGCGTTCTTGGCGCTGCGCTTGATGGTGAATTTGGTCGGCTCCTGTCCTTCTTCGCCTTCCGCCTCGCATGTTGCCGTCACCACCAGCGACCCATCAGCCTGCGCCTGCTTGTCCGTGAAGGTGCAGGCGCTGGCGGCGGTGACCAATGCCTCGTCGGTCAAAAGCAGCATCCGATCGGCGGCGACTTCCTGGCCGTTGCGGTTGATGCAGCCATATTTGTCCCCATAGGGTTTCGTCAGGTCGATGCCTGCCGCAAGGGCCTGACCCGCAGCCAGAACGACTATCATCGCAACAGACGGCCCCAAACCGCGCGCGCTCATTCCCCCAGCTCCAACGTCACGAACACGGTTGCAACGGCCCCATTTCTTCAAGACCGGGAATGGTCACGAAGAACCCACCCTCGCCCTTGTTGGTGACCACAACGGTTTCAGCCGTCGTCCCCGCCTCGCCTTCGGCGGAACAGGTCGCATCAAGCGATTGCGTGCCCGGCGCCCACGTCAATTGCTGCGCGAACCGGCAGCCGCTGCCATAGGTCTCGATGCCTTCGGCGGTCAGCACGATATAATCGTCCCGGCCCTGAAAACCGGCCTTTGCAAAGACACAGCCGGCATCGTTGCCCCAGGAGCCGGCCAGCCTCTCGGCCCCTGTTGCCGGACCAGCGACCACCATCGCCACGACCAGTGAAATGAGCGCCCCCGGGCTCCGCAACGTCAAACGCCTGTCGCCGGAATGCCGGTGCGTTCCACCTTGCGCGGCGCGGTAATGTCCTTCCAGGTCGATAGAGCCCGGTTGACCGCCGCGTTCGGCTCGCGGGCGACGAATTCGCCATGGCCGGGCTTGGCCTTGACCTCCGCTTCCTCGACCGACAGTTCGCCGCGCGAAAAGACGAAGCGCGGCAGGCCGGTCACCTCAAAACCTTCGAAGACGTTGTAGTCGATCACCGATTGCTGCTTCTTCGAGGTGATGGTCTTCTTGGCGCTGGGGTCCCACACCACGATGTCGGCGTCCGCGCCTTCGACGATGGCGCCTTTCCTAGGATACATGTTGAGGATCTTGGCGATGTTGGTCGAAGTCACCGCGACGAACTCGTTCATCGTCAGCCGCCCGGTGTTGACGCCCGTCGTCCACAGCACGGGCAAGCGGTCTTCAAGCCCGCCGGTGCCGTTCGGGATCTTGGTGAAATCGCCGACGCCATTGCGCTTCTGCTTGGTGGTGAAGGCGCAGTGGTCGGTCGCCACCACCTGCAGCGATCCCGCCTGCAGGCCGGCCCACAGCGAATCCTGGTGCAGCTTGTTGCGGAAGGGCGGGCTCATGACGCGGCGCGCCGCATGGTCCCAATCCTTGTCGAAATACTCGCTTTCATCCAGCGTCAGATGCTGGATCAGCGGCTCGCCGAAAACCCGCATGCCCTTCTGGCGGGCGCGGCGGATGGCTTCGTGGCTCTGCTCGCAGGACACATGCACGACATAGAGCGGCACGCCGGCCATGTCGGCGATCATGATGGCGCGGTTGGTCGCCTCGCCTTCCACTTCCGGCGGCCGCGAATAGGCGTGTCCCTCGGGACCATTATTGCCGGCAGCGAGCAGCTTTTGCGACAGCGCCGCAACCACGTCGCCATTCTCGGCATGAACGAGCGGCAGCGCGCCGAGATCGGCGCAGCGCTGGAACGACGCGTACATCTCGTCGTCGTCCACCATCAGCGCGCCCTTGTAGGCCATGAAATGCTTGAACGAGGTAATGCCTCTGTCGACGACGGTGGCCATCTCGTCGAACACCTGCTTGCCCCACCAGGTGATCGCCATGTGGAAGGAGTAGTCGCAGGCAGCCTTCGAGGTCTTGTTGTCCCACATCTGCAACGCTTCCAGCAGCGATTGCTGCGGCGCCGGCAGGCAGAAATCGACCACCATCGTGGTGCCACCGGAAAGGGCCGCACGCGTCCCGGACTCGAAATCGTCGGCCGAATAGGTGCCCATGAACGGCATTTCGAGATGGGTGTGCGGATCGATACCGCCCGGCATGACGTAACAGCCGCTGGCGTCGAACTCATGGTCGCCATGCAGGTTCGAGCCAATGGCGACGATCTTGCCGTGCTGCATCAGCACATCGGCCTTCCAGGTGCGGTCGGCGGTGACGATGGTGCCGTTTCGGATGACTTTGGTCACTGTCGTGTTCCCTTGTTCTCTTCGCGCTTCTTGTGAGCGTCGTTTTGAATACAGATCTTAGTTCACGCCACGATCCCCGCTGTCTCTACCACCGCATGGAACAGCACGTCGGCGCCGGCGCCGGCCCATTCCTTGGTGATTTCCTCAGCCTCGTTGTGTGACAACCCGTCAACGCAGGGGCACATCACCATGGCGGTCGGCGCAACGCGGTTGATCCAGCAGGCGTCGTGGCCGGCGCCGGAGACGATGTTGCGGTGGGAATAGCCGAGCCGATCGGCGGCGTCGCGGATCGCCTTGACGCAGCCGGCATCGAAGGTGACCGGATCGAAAGCGCCGACCTGCTCGACCTTGTACTGGATGTCGAGCGCCTCACAGATTGTGTCGATGCCTTCGCGTATGCGTCCATCCATCGCGTCCAGCACTTCCTTCTCGGGCGAGCGGATGTCGATGGTGAAGACGGTGCGCCCGGCGATGATGTTGCGCGAGTTCGGAAACACCTCCATGTGGCCGACCGCGCCGACGGCGTCGGGCTGGTAGTCCATGGCGATCTCGTGCACCAGTTCGATGACCCGAGCCATGCCGAGCCCGGCATTACGGCGCTTGGGCATCGGGGTCGAGCCGGTATGCGCCTCCTTGCCGGTCAGCGTTACCTGCAGCCATTTCAGGCCCTGGCCGTGGGTGACGACGCCAATGTCGATGCCTTCGTCCTCGAGGATCGGCCCCTGCTCGATATGCAGTTCGAAGAAGGCGTGGATCTTGCGATCACCGACTTTCTCGGTGCCTTTCCAGCCGATGCGCTCCAGCTCCTCGCCAAATTTCCTGCCCTGTTTATCAGTGTGCTGATACACGTCCGCCTGATCGAGCACACCGGCGAACACGCCGGACGCCATCATAGCCGGGGCAAAGCGCGAGCCTTCCTCATTGGTCCAGTTGGTAACGACGATCGGATGCCTGGTCTGGATGCCGAGATCGTTAAGCGAGCGAATAATCTCCAGCCCGCCGAGCACGCCGAGCACGCCGTCATATTTGCCGCCGGTCGGCTGCGTGTCGAGATGGCTGCCGACATAAACCGGCGGCAGGCTGGGATCAGCGCCTTCCCGGCGGGCAAACATGGTGCCCATTTCGTCGAGCCCCATTTCGAGCCCGGCCGCCTCGCACCAGCGCTTGAACAGATGCCGTCCCTCGCCGTCCTCGTCGGTCAAGGTCTGGCGATTGTTGCCGCCGGCAATACCGGGGCCGATCTTCGCCATCTCCATGATGGAATCCCACAAACGGTCTGAATTGATTCGCAGATTCTCGCCCGGGGCGGCCATTCAAAGTCCTCTCATTTCATATAACCAACCGGGCGGCGGTTCCCGCCGCCGCCCGACTGGCTGGATAGATTAGTCGATCGCCCTCAGCACTTCTCTGACATGGTCGATCAATTCGTTGATCTGGCCCTTGGTGATGATCAGTGGCGGCGACAGCGCGATGATGTCGCCGGTGGTGCGGATCAGCGCGCCGCGCTCGAACGCCTTGACGAAGGCCGAGAAGGCCCGCTTGGTCGGGCTGCCGGCGATCGGCGCCAGTTCGATCGCGCCGATCAGGCCGATATTCCTGATGTCGATGACATGCGGCTCGTCCTTCAGCGAATGCAGCGCATCTTCCCAGTACGGCGCCAGTTCCTCGCCGCGGGTGAGCAGGCCCTCTTCCTTGTAGGTGTCGAGCGTGCCGAGTGCCGCGGCGCACGCAATCGGATTGCCCGAATAGGTGTAGCCGTGGAAGAACTCGATCATGTGCTCGGGGCCGGTCATGAAGGCGTCGTGGATTTCCTTCTTCACGAACACCGCGCCCATCGGGATGACGCCGTTGGAGACGCCCTTGGCGGTGGTCATGATGTCGGGCGTGACGCCGAAATAATCCGCTGCGAACGGCGCGCCGAGACGGCCGAAACCGGTGATGACCTCGTCGAAGATCAGCAAAATGCCGTGCTTGGTGCAGATCTCCCGCAGTTTCTGCAGATAGCCCTTCGGCGGCAGGATGACGCCGGTGGAGCCGGCGACCGGTTCGACGATGACGGCGGCGATGGTCGAGGCGTCATGCAGGGCAACGATGCGCTCCAGCTCGTTGGCGAGTTCGGCGCCATATTCCGGCACGCCCTTGGAGAAGGCGTTCTTTTCCGGCAGATGCGTGTGCGGCATGTGGTCGACGCCGCCGAGCAGCGTGCCGAACATCTTGCGGTTGGTGACGATGCCGCCAACCGAAATGCCGCCGAAATTGACGCCGTGATAGCCGCGTTCGCGGCCGATCAGGCGGGTGCGCGCGCCCTCGCCCTTCACACGGTGATAGGCGATCGCCATCTTCAGCGCGGTTTCCACCGATTCCGAACCGGAATTGGTGAAGAAGACATGGTCCATGCCCTTGGGCGCGAGGTCGACCAGGCGGTTGGCCAGTTCGAACACGATCGGGTGACCCATCTGGAAGGCCGGCGCATAGTCGAGTTCGGCCGCCTGATGCTGGATCGCTTCCGTGATCTTGGGACGGCAATGGCCGGCATTGACGCACCAGAGGCCGGCGGTGCCGTCGAGCACCTTGCGGCCGTCGCTGGTGGTGTAGTGCATGTCCTTGGCGGACACGAACATGCGCGGCGCCTGTTTGAACTGCCGGTTTGCCGTGAACGGCATCCAGAATGCACTGAGATCGTTCGGCGTGACTTTCAGCCGGTTGGACATGACCAAGACTTCCCCTTGTAACCTGTTTCGGTGCGGCTAACGCTTGGTCTTTCCAAAGCTTGGTTTTTGCTGCGTTTTCATGCTACGCAAATTTTTGACCGATTGGACAAACGTTAGCACCGCCCTGTCGGCGGTCAAGGGATTACTAGCGGAAATGCGGCCTGCGAAGTGCGCTCCACGGGTAAGAGAAAAACTGGTCCAGAGAATTGGTCCAGATGACCCGCTCGGCCAAGGCTTGCAGGGGTGAGCGGCGCCATGGAAGGCTCAGCCCCTCGCCGCACCCGCATCCAGCAGGAAAAGCGCGAACTGATCCTGGAGGCAGCCCTCGAAGTCTTCTCCGCCAACGGCTTTCGCGGTTCGACCATCGACCAGATCGCCGAGGCCGCCGGGATGTCGAAGCCGAACCTGCTCTACTATTTCCGCCGCAAGGAAGACATCCACGAAACGCTGATGGAGCGGCTGCTGGCGACGTGGCTGGCGCCGCTACGTGAACTCGACGACATCGGCGACCCACTGACCGAGCTCAGGAGCTACATCCGGCGCAAGCTCGAAATGGCGCGTGATTTTCCCAGGGAGAGCCGGCTGTTCGCCAACGAGATCCTGCAAGGCGCGCCGCGCATCATGCCGCTGCTGGCGGGTGAGCTGAAAACGCTGGTCGACGAGAAGGCCAACGTCATCAAGGGCTGGATGCGCGCAGGAAAAATCGCCCGCACCGATCCCTGGCACCTGATCTTTTCGATCTGGGCGACGACGCAGCACTATGCCGATTTCGATGTCCAGGTCCGCGCGGTGCTTGGGCCCGATCGCGGCGGCGACGGCCGCTTCGAGGATGCGGCGCGGTTTCTGGAGCAGTTGTTCATTGATGGGCTGAAGCCGAAGGGCTGACCTTGGGCGTCAGGCGCTGCGGCGCTCCGCCGGCATCGCCTCAAGCAAATTCTGCAGCTTCTCGATCGAATCCTGTTCGGCCAGCGGCGTGTAGACGATCAGCTTCATGTCCGAGCCGTCGTCGATCGACAGGCTCATATGCTCGAACGTCATGGCGCCGGCGCTCGGATGTCGGACATGTTTCACCCCCGACAATCGGCGTGCCACGTCGCGTTGCGGCCACCAGTCGCGAAACTCCGGACTTGAGCGCGTCATAAGCACGATCAGCCGCTCGAAATCCGCATCGCCCACATAGCGGGCGCTTTCCGCCCGGAACGAGGCCAGCACGGTGCGCGCCAATTGCTCCCAGTCAACCAGCAGGCGCCGGTGATGCGGATTGGTGAACACCATGTGGACGATGTTGCGGGCGTCGCCCTCTAGCAGGCCATAATCACCGAACACCGCTACCGCCGCCGGATTCCAGGCCAGCACATCCCAGCGCCGCCCGACGACATAGGCCGGCTGCAGCACCAGGCTCTCCAGCATATGCATTAGCGGGCCATCGACCTTTTCCGGCGCAGCCACGCGGTTCTCCGGTTGCTGGCGGCCTGCCAGGATGAACAGATGCCGCCTTTCAACGGCGTCGAGGCGCAGCGCTTCGCTGAGCGCCGCTAGCACCTCCACCGAGGGTCTGACCTCGCGCCCCTGCTCTAGCCATGTGTACCAGGTGGTGCCGACGCCGGCGATCATCGCCACTTCCTCGCGACGCAAGCCTGGCGTGCGTCTCCGCAGGCCGGTCGCGATGCCGGTGGCGGACGGCGTCAATCTTTCGCGGCGCGAGCGCAGGAAGGCGCCAAGCTCGCGCCGGCGGCTGTCTTCAGCGGAGTGCGTGGGAGCATCCATGAGAGCTATTATAGCAGTATTGATACCAGGATAAAGTTTGAACTGTTTGGGCTGGGTCAGGCGCCCCATCTTCCATCCAGAGAGATGGAGGCTCTGAATATGGATCTGAAAGACAAGACAATCCTCATCACCGGTTCGACCGACGGCGTCGGCCGTGTCGTCGCGCAAAGGCTGGGCGCCGGCGGCGCGCGCGTGCTGGTGCATGGCCGTGACGCGGTTCGCGGCAAGGCAACCGTCGCAGAAATCGAATCCGCCGGCGGCAAAGCCGAGTTCCTCGCCGCCAACCTCGCCTCGCTAGCCGAGGTCCGCCGCCTTGCCGAGGCCGTACGCGCAAAAACCGACCGGCTCGACATCCTCATCAACAATGCCGGCATCGGCACGGCCGGCGCCAAGCGACAGCTCAGCGCCGACGGCTTCGAACTGCGCTTTGCGGTCAACTATCTCGCCGGTTTCCTGCTGACCTCGGAACTGCTGCCGCTGCTCAAGGCGAGTTCGCCGGCGCGCATCATCAACGTCGCTTCGGCCGGCCAGCAGGCGATCGATTTCGGCGATGTCATGCTGACACGTTCCTATGACGGCGTGCGCGCCTATTGCCAGAGCAAGCTGGCGCAGATCCTGTTCACCATCGACCTGGCCGGAGAGTTGAAAGGCAGCGGCGTCACCGTCAACGCTCTGCATCCAGCGAGCTACATGAACACCACCATGGTCCGCCAAGCCGGCGTGACGCCATGGAGCTCGGTCGAGACCGGCGCCGACGCCATTCTCAACCTCGCGACATCGCCCGCCCTGGAGGGCCGCAGTGGCCTCTATTTCGATGGCCTAAAGGAATCCCGCGCCGAAGCACAAGCCTATGACGCCAAGGCCAGACAGCAATTGCGAACCCTGAGCCTCGACTTCGTCGGCCAAGTCTCCGCAAAATCGAAGGAACAGCATTCATGACCGGCAAGATCGAACACACGGTCGTCATCGGCGGCTCATCCGGCATCGGCCTCGCAACGGCGCGAAAACTGCTGGGCCCAGGCATGAAGGTGACCATCACCGGACGAAGCCAGGACAAGCTCACCAGCGCCTGGAAGAGCCTCGGCGGCGCCGCCGAAAAAGCTGCCTTCGATGCTTCGAAGCCGGATGAAGTCCGCCATTTCTTTGGGGAACTCGGACCGTTCGATCACCTCGTGCTGGCTGCCAGCGGCGGCAAGGGACTTGGGCCGTTCGAAACCCTCGATCTCTCAGACATCGCCGGCGGCGTCGACGAGAAAGTCAGGCCGCAGCTGTCCTGCCTGCAGGCTGCCTTGCCGACGCTCAACAGATCGGGATCGGTCACTTTCATCTCGGCGGTGTCGGCACAATTGTCGGCGCCCGGCGTGGCTGGCATTGCCGCCGTCAACGGCATGCTGTTGACGGTGGTGCCGATCCTGGCGGTCGAACTGAAGCCGCTGCGCGTCAATGTCGTGGCGCCCGGCGTCATCGACACGCCGTGGTGGGATTTCCTGGCCGAAGACCAGCGGCAGGCGGTGTTCAGCGAATATGCCGGCAAAACCCCGGTGGGCAGGATCGGCCGCGCCGAAGACGTCGCCGGCGCAATCGCCTTTCTAGTCTCCAACGGCTTCATGACCGGCCAGGTGCTGACCTGCGACGGCGGCCTGCGCTACGCGGCGTGACCTTACAGCGACTGCGCGATCAGCGTGAGAAGGCCTCCGGCCAGTGCGACGTTGCCTACGAAACCGTTGATGCGCGACGCCCGGTCCGGGCCCTGATGGTCCCAGAAATTGTGGAACATCGGCGTGGCGACGATGAGAAACAGCAGCAGCACGGCGCAGGCGGTCGCAGTCCACAGGCCGGCCATCAACAGCGCGCCGGCAATGGTCTGCAGGACGATGCCGGCCCACAACGCCAATCTCGCCTGCGGCACGCCGCGCGCGGTCATCAGCCCGGTCAGGAAGGTCTCGTTCTGAACATTGCGCAGGCCGGCGCAAACGAAGGCGCCGCCGAGCAACAGGCGGCCGAGAAACAAAAAGGTCGAAGGCAAATCGACAGGCATGAAATCTTCCCCGTACTTAAGCATGAAACAGGTGGAGCGCCGCCCTTTCCACGGCGCTCCATGACTAACCGGACGGTCAGGCTGCTTTGGCAGCCGGCATCGGGTGAATGGCGTGGAACGGGATGCAGAGCCGGTTCCAGGTGTTGATCATGCCGATCGCGACCGACAGCTTGACCAGTTCCTCTTCCGAGAAGTGCTCTAGCGTGCGGGCATAGAGTTCGTCCGAAACGCCATTGTTGGCGATCAGGGTCGTTGCCTCGGTCCAAGCAAGCGCCGCGCGTTCGCGCTCGGAAAACAGCGGCGATTCCTTCCAGGCCGAAACCAGATAGAGCCGTGTCTCGGTTTCGCCATCGCGCCTCGCCTCGCGGCTATGCATCTCGACGCAGTAGGAGCAGCCATTGATCTGCGAGGCGCGGAGCTTGATCAAATGCAGCAGGCTCACTTCAAGCCCGCATTCGTCGACCGCCTTGTTGAGCGCTGACACCGCCTTCATGATCTCAGGCGCCTTGGCGAAGAATTGCAGTCTCTGTTTCATCGTCTTTCCTTTCACATCTGTTTGCGGGGGATTAAATCTGTTTGGTCGAAGCGGGTTTCTGCGGCCGCTGATGGCGCGCCACAAAGGCACAGCTGGCGGCAAACGATCGCGGATCGCCTTCGGCCTTGTAGTCAGCCACGATGTCGGACAACCGGGTTTCCGCGAGAGCGGCACGATAGGCACGCTCGGCTTTCAGCATCGCGGCATTGATGCCGCACGGCTTCACATAGGCCGAAGCATCGATCTTGACCGGGCCGCGCTGGCGGATCTCGCCGCAGCGGAAGGCCGGCTCGCGACCCTCGACCGCAAGCACGATATCGAGCAGCGTGATGCGCTCGGCCGGACGCGCCAGCCGGTAGCCGCCCGCCGGTCCCGGCACCGATTCCAGGATGCGCGCAGCAGTCAGCTGGTTCAGATGTTTCAGCAGATAGCTCGGCGACAGGCCGAAGGACTCTGCCAAAGCAGCACCCGGTATCGTGCTGTTGCCCTCCACGCTGGCCAGTGTGGCCGCGCAATGGATGGCCGCTTCTACACCCTCGCCCAGTTTCACGATGTTGCGCTCCTATTCATGGATATCTTTTATCCTAGATAGATTTTATCTGCAATAGTAAAATGAAAAACGGCGCTCGAAAGCGCCGCTTTTTTCTTCGACCCGTTCCCTACTCTGCGGCCACCTTGGCCATCGGGTTGTTCGGGTGCGTCGTCCAGTTGGCATAGACCGGCGACACCGGCTTGCCGGTGCGCTGGTCCATGACGCCGGCGGCCAGCGGCTCCATGGTGATGCAGTTCTCGACCGGGCAGACATTGACGCACAGATTGCAGCCGACGCATTCGGCCTCGATCACCTCGAAATGCCTGACGCCGTCGACCATGTTGGTGATTGCCTGGTGCGAAGTGTCCTCGCAGGCGATGTGGCAGCGGCCGCATTTGATGCAGGCGTCCTGGTCGATATGCGCCTTGGCGATGTAATTGAGGTTGAGATACTGCCAGTCGGTGACGTTGGGCGTGGCGCGGCCGACAATGTCGTTGAGCGAGGCGTGGCCTTTCTCGTCCATCCAGTTTTCGAGACCGGCGATCATCTCCTGCACGATCTTGAAGCCGTAAGTCATCGCCGCCGTGCACACCTGCACATTGCCGGCGCCGAGCGCCATGAATTCAGCCGCATCGCGCCAGGTGGTGATGCCGCCAATGCCGGAGATCGGCAGGCCGCGCGTTTCCGGATCGCGGGCGATCTCGGCCACCATGTTCATGGCGATCGGCTTCACCGCCGGGCCGCAATAGCCGCCATGCGAGCCCTTGCCGTCGATGGTCGGCTGCGGCGCGAAACTGTCGAGGTCGACGCCGGTGATCGAGTTGATGGTGTTGATCAGCGACACCGCGTCGGTGCCGCCGGCGTGGGCGGCGCGCGCCGGCTTGCGCACATCGGTGATGTTGGGCGTCAGCTTGGTGATGACAGGCATGCGGGTGTTGGCTTTGCACCAGCGCACCACCATTTCGATATACTCCGGCACCTGGCCGACAGCCGCGCCCATGCCACGTTCCGACATGCCGTGCGGGCAGCCGAAATTGAGCTCGATGCCGTCGGCTTCGGTCTCCTCGACCACCGGCAGGATCGCCTTCCAGCTTTCCTCGACGCATGGCACCATCAGCGAGACGACGATGGCGCGGTCGGGCCAGTCCTTCTTGACCTGCTTGATCTCGCGCAGATTGACCTGCAAATCGCGGTCGGTGATCAGCTCGATATTGTTGAGGCCGAGCAGGCGCCGGTCGGCCCCCCAAATCGCGCCATAACGCGGGCCGTTGACGTTGACCACCGGCGGACCTTCTTCGCCCAGCGTCTTCCACACGACGCCGCCCCAGCCCGCCTTGAAGGCGCGGATGACGTTATAGGCCTTGTCGGTCGGCGGCGCCGAAGCCAGCCAGAACGGATTGGGCGATTTGATGCCGACGAAATTGTTGCGGATGTCTGCCATGACAGGTCCCTTTCAACCGAGACGAAGGAGCATTTCCACGGGTGCGAGAATGCCGCCTTTAAGCGCGGGGGTGAGATTGGCGATCTTGGTGCCGGCGTTCTCGCCCATGATAAGATTAACGCCAGGCGGCGGCTTTTTTCCTTCCGCCTGCGCCGCAGCCATGCGCGCCCGTATCGTGTCGAAAAATTCGATGGCGAAGGCGCCACGAGGGCGCTCGGCGGTTACAGAGAACCCCGCGGCGGCGGCAGCCGAACGATAGTCGTCGGGCGTGGCAACGAAGGACATGCTCTCGTCGGATGCCCATGGCAGCGGATAGGTCAGCGCACCTGCCTTGAGCCGCATCACATCGTAGACGGCAAAGACGCCGCCCGGCTTGAGCACACGCGCCGCCTCGCTCATCAGCTTTTTCTTGTCGGGAAGATTCATGCCGACATGCAGGATCATGGCCGTATCAAAGCTTTTGTTGCTGAACGGCATGTCCAGCGCGCTGCCCTGCACGAACCGGACTTTGTCGGCCATTCCCACCCGCTTCGACAGGCTGGTCGCGATGTCGACATAGCTTTGCGTCAGATCAATGCCGGTGACATCGGCGCCGGCATTGTTGGCGGCGAAGCGGGCTGGACCACCCACGCCGGAACCAATGTCGAGCAGCCTGGCCCCCGGCTTCAAACCCATCTGGCCGATGAGTTCCCTGGTGGCGGCGATACCGCCAATGTGGAACTCGTCGACCGCTTCGAGATCGCCAGCGCGTAGATGGGCAATTTCCACGCCGGTATCGGCGAGCACGGCAAGAATGTGCTGCTCAAGATCCGAGACGTCGTAGTGACGCGCGATGCCTGATTCCACTGAGGCCATGATCTCTATCCCTGTGCCAGACTCCGGTTGATGCTCTCCGCCGCATCGCGGCCTTGCGCGACGGCCGATACCGTCAAATCGTCGCCGCCAAAAATGCAGTCGCCGCCGGCCCAGACATTGGCGAGCGAGGTGCGCCCTTCTGCGTCGACCTTGATGCGGCCGGCTTCGAGTTCGATCGCAGCACCGCTGCCGTTAAGTGCCGCCGGCACAAAGCTCTGGCCGATCGCCTTGAACACCTGGTCGGCGGCCAGCGTCAGCCGCTCGCCGGTGCCGACAAGCGTGTCGCCGTTCATCGCTGTGTATTCGAGCTCGATGCCCGACACTTTGCCACCTTCGACAATGACCCGCTTCGGCTGCAGCCAGTGGCGGATGGTGACGCCGTTGGCGGCTGCCAGATCCTGCTCGAACTCGGAAGCGTTCATGTGTTCCTGGCCGCGCCGGTAGCAGATCGTCACCTCCTCGGCGCCGAGCAGCTTCGACTGCACGGCGGCGTCGATCGCCGTCATGCCGCCGCCGATGACGACGACGCGCCGGCCGATTGGCAGGCTCGAGAGATCGCTGGCCTGGCGCAGTTCGGCGATGAATTCGACTGCATTGACGACGCCACCGGCCTCCTCGCCATCGGCGCGCAGCGCATTGACGCCGCCAAGCCCCATGCCGAGGAAGACGGCATCATAATTGAGGATCAGGTCCGACAGCTGGTAGTCGCGACCGAGCGCCTTGCCGTTATGGATATCGATGCCGCCGACCCCAGTGACATAGTCGACCTCGGCCTGGGCGAAATTGTCGACGCTCTTGTAGGCGGCGATGCCATATTCATTGAGGCCGCCGGCCTTCGGGCGGGCTTCCAGAATGGTGACGTCATGGCCGTGGCGAGCGAGCCGGTGGGCGGCGGCAAGACCGGCCGGTCCGGCGCCCACGACGGCGACCGACTTGCCGGTCGATTCAGCGCGCGGATAAAACTGCTTGTGCTCGGCCATTGCGACGTCGGTGGCGTAGCGCTGCAGGCGGCCGATCTGCACCGGCTTGCCTTCCGCCACCTCGCGCACGCAGACCTCTTCGCAAAGCGTCTCGGTCGGGCAGACGCGGGCGCACATGCCACCCAATATGTTCTGGTCGAAAATCGTCTTGGCCGAACCGATCGGGTTGCCGGTCGATATCTGGCGGATGAACAGCGGAATGTCGATCGAGGTCGGGCACGCGTTCATGCACGGCGCATCGTAGCAGAAATAGCAGCGGTCGGATTCGACCAGCGCTTCGTGGTGATCGAGCGGCGGATGCAGGTCGGAAAAATTCTCGGCGTACTGGTCGGCGGCAAGCCGGCCGCCGGCAATGCCGTCCTTGAACTGGCCTTCTGGCATCGTCAGTTCCCCATGTTTTCGTTTTGGGGAAGGCTAGCACGTTTTATTTTTTTATCAATTGGTCAATTTTCGCCGCAAACCACTGAAAAGCCTAGCTGATAATATGATCGGACCACTCATGTTATGGCCTATGTCACGGGCGAAAAGCCAGTGCTCGTAGCGCCGCCATGGATCGACCTGATCTCGTTGGCAACCAGTTGCTGCAGCCGCCACAGATTGCGGTCGCGGATGCCGAATTCCTCAAGGTGGCTGACGGTGTTGTAGAGATATTCCGCGCCTGAGCCGACATGGCCGCAGGCTCTGGCAAGCACCCTCGCCACCCGATCCAGCGGCTGCCCGAGCGAGGTTCCCCTGCCCGTCACCCCGACCCAGAAGCCGAGCGCCCGTATCCGGCCCTGCTCCGTGCGCACGGGAACCCACCGGACCGAGCTGACACTCTCATGATCGTCGATCTCGCGCCGCAACAATCTTTCGATCTGCTGCGGCTTGTCGCCGTCGGGCAGGCGGTAGATGACGCCGTCGCATCGGCCGCCGCGTTCGAGCGCCATCATCAGCCCCGGCTGCGCGACGCTGCCGCGCCAGCGCACCATGTCGAGGCAGAACGAGCGATGCCAGCCAAACGCAGTGGCGCGCTGGCGTTCGACGGATTCGAAAGCCGGCTTCCAGATCAGCGAGCCATAGGCGAACACCCACAGAGGCCCCTCGTCTGCTTCATCAGACAGCCGCAAGGCCAAGGTCCGGTAATCCTCATCGTTCAGTTGCGTCCAACTGCAGTCGGGTCCGGGATCGACCTCTTCGCGATGACACAGTGACACAAGCTCAGGCGTGAGCGACATAAGGCGCATGAAACGACAACCCCTCGTTTGCCCCAAGGAAAGTCGAAAACCGCCGCATGTGCAAGCCGCCGGTGGGGCGAAGTGCGGAACGATGTGTCAACGCAGCCGTTGAACTTTCTCCGCTTCGCTGTCGGATTCGCGTCGCTGAAAACGTCCTTTGATGGATCGGACGACGATCTATGCATGAAGGTGAGGAGACCGAAAATGCCGAAATCCCCAATGCCCTTCTTCTGGTACGAGTTGATGACCAGCGACCTCGATGCGGCGCAAGCATTTTACACCACCGTGGTCGGCTGGCGGGCCGAGCCCTTCGACAAGGCGCCCAGCATGCCGCGCTATATCGTGGTGAACTCCGCCGAGCGTGGCGTCGGCGGGCTGATGACCCTGCCCGAGGAAGCAGCCAGGACGGGTCTGAAGCCGGCCTGGTTCGGCTATATCCACACCAGCGATACCGTTGCCTCGACCGAGGCACTGAAAGCGGCCGGCGGGGCTGTTCACCGCGAACCCGACGACATTCCCGGCGTCGGCCGCTTCTCCGTCGTCGCCGACCCGCAAGGCGCCGCCTTCATGTTCCTGCAGCCCAATGGCCCCGACCAGCCCGTCCTTCCGGCAACGACGCCGGGCCATGTCGGCTGGCACGAGCTTTATGCGGCCGACCGCCAGAAGGCCTTCGATTTCTACTCCAGCCAGTTCGGCTGGACCGATGCCGGTAGCATGGACGTCGGCGAGATGGGCATCTATCAGACCTTCTCGGCCGGCCCTGAATCCGGCGGCGGCATCATGAACAAGCCACAACAGCTGCCGGTGCCGGTGTGGCTGTTCTACTTCAATGTCGATGCCATCGACGCAGCCGCCAAACGCGTCACCGACAATGGCGGCAAGATCGTCATGGGTCCGATGCCGGTGCCGACCGGCCAATGGATTGCCCAGTTCACCGATCCGCAAGGCGCTTATTTCGCGCTGATCGCGCCGGGCCGCTGATCCCCTCCGGTACTCGCCTGCACGGAACTGCTCTCATCGCGCCGCTGGTGCGATGAGAGGCGCGTCCGGGCGCGGTCACTCCGGCGCCAGCACCGCAACTTTGAGGTTCTCTTTCCTGGCGCCGCTGAGCTGGATCGTGGCTGCGCCAGGCGTCAGCTTGAAGCGCAGGCTCTTGCGGACGCCGAGGCAGGTCTTCACGCCGCTGAAACCGGCTGATTTCACGGCCTGGCCATCCTGAATGACGTCGACCCAGGCCTCATCGGACAGGCTGATCTGGAGCTCTCCTTCCGTTGGCACGGCCACGTTTGCCGTCGCGCCGAACGTGCCGGCTGCCGGCGCGCGTTGCGGTGAGACCGTGAAGCTGACCGCATCGACCGGCTCCAGCGCCATATCCGCGGCTTCGCCAAAAGCAAGAGAGGCACCTGACTGCGCGGCGGGCGCAGCCGGAAACAGTTCCTGCTCGCGTGTCACCGGCCATTTGAAGCCATCGCAGCCAGCATCAGCGGCCATGGCGAAACTGGTGCTTGCGAGGATTGCGAACAGGCTGATGGCGACTTTTTTCATGGCGAAGGAACCCGTCTGGTTTCGAGTGTCTACTCGCAGATATACAACCTTAACGAGATATATGCAACCATAACGAGAGCAAATTTCGAAGTCAGACTGGAAATAATTGCAATCACCGATTGTTGATGACAGGCCATGGGAAGTGAATGGTCCAGCGCCGGGTGATGATTTATGGCCGGGCCACATGGTTGGAAAAAATGGAGTTTAGATGAAGCTTTTTGACGGTCTCGCCAGATTTCAGCCGCAGGCACTCGGCGTCCTGCGCATCATCACAGCCCTGCAGTTCCTCGAGCATGGCTCGCAGAAACTGTTCAATTTTCCGGTCAGCGCCGAGCCTCACGCTCTTAGCGGCCTGACGGCGACGGCAGGCATCCTGGAATTCGCCGGTGGCATCCTGCTGGCGCTCGGTCTGTTCACCCGCCCGGTCGCGTTCCTGCTGGCCGGCGAGATGGCCATCGCCTATTTCATGGCGCACTACCCGCGCGACTTCTTCCCGGTCAACAACAGCGGCGATGCCGCGATCTCCTTCTGCTTCATCTTCCTCTATCTGGTGTTTGCCGGCGCCGGCGCCTTCGCGCTCGACAACCGCCGCAGCACCTGACGCGCCTGATGCATGTCGCCCAAAAGTGCGCAGCGGTTTTGGGATAACGACTTGCACAAAAAACGACTTGCACAAAACAAGAATCTGAAGCGCCTCGGCGAAGCCGAAGCGCCTCAGGCGCGCATTCGCTCGAAGTTCGCGTCAAAGAGCGGCGCTGCCTGAACGCGCGCCGCGTGGCGCTTGCCCAAAAGTTCGATCTCGAAGCCGTCGCTCTCATCGGCGATCTCCTTCGGCACATAGCCGAGGGCGACGGACTTCTTCTGATGATGGGCATAACCGCCTGACGTCACCCAGCCGCGCACCGCGCCATCGTACCAGATCGGCTCGTCGCCGATGACATCGGCATCGTCAGCATCGAGGATAAATGTGCGCAGCCTGAGCTTGCCGCCCTGCTTGCGCTCGGCAAGAGCGCCGGTTTTACCGATGAAATCGGCATCCTTGCCATAGGCGACGAAACGGTCGAGCCCGGCCTCCAGCGGCCCGTAGATCGGCCGGTATTCGCGCGCCCATGAGCCGTAGTTTTTCTCCAGCCGCAGCGCATTGAGCGCGCGCGAGCCGAACAGGCCGAGGCCGAATTCCTCGCCTGCCGCCATCAACGCCTGGAAGGCAGCGCGCTGATATTCCGGCCCCACCCAGATCTCGTAGCCGAGATCGCCGGTGTAGCTGACGCGGCCGACCAGGCACGGCGCCGTGCCGATGTCCATTTTCGCGACCGCCATGAACGGGAATGCGATGTTGGCGACATCCGCGCGGCTGGCCTTTGCCAGCACCTCCCTCGCCTTGGGTCCGGCGATCGCCAGACCGGTCAGTTTCTGCCCCAGCGCCTCTATGCGCACTGAGCTATCCGCAGGTAAATGCGCCTCGAACCAGCGCATATGATACTGCTCGGCGATACCGGAGCCGGCGATGAACCACTCGGTCCCGTTGGAATTGGGGGCACCGATATTGGCCAGCGTGAAATCGCCGATGAGCTTGCCGTCGTCCTTCAGCATCGGCGCCAACGTCATGCGGCCTGGCTTGGGCAACTTGCAGGCAAAGATCCGGTCGAGCCAAGCGGCCGCCCCTTCTCCCGTCACCTTGTATTTGGCGAAGTTCGAAATCTCCGCCAGGCCGACGCTTTCACGAACCGCCGCGACCTCATTGGCGACATGGGAAAAATCGCTGGAACGCCGCCACGAGAATTCGTCCCTGACACCCTCGGGCGCATACCACAGCGGCACTTCCAGCCCATAGGACACACCCCATTGCGCGCCTTTGGCCGACAGCAAATCGTAGATCGACGTCGTCTTGAGCTGCCGCCCGGCGGGCAGTTCCTCATTGGGGAAGCGGATCGAGAAGCGGCGCGAATAATTCTCGCGCACCTTGGCGTTGGTGTAGGCCATCGTCGCCCAGTCGCCGTAGCGCGCGACATCCATGGCCCAGATGTCGGCGCCTGGATCGCCCTCGATCATCCAGTTGGACAGCGCCAGGCCGACGCCGCCGCCTTGTGAAAAGCCCGCCATGACGCCGCAGGCGACCCAGAAGCCGGGAAGGCCACGCACCGGCCCGACCAGCGGATTGCCGTCCGGCGCGAAGGTGAAGGGCCCGTTGATGATCTGCTTGATGCCGGTCCTCTCGAAGGCCGGGAAATGCCTGAAGCCCACTTCGAGCGACGGCGCGATGCGGTCGATGTCCGGCTCCAGCAATTCATGACCGAAATTCCACGGCGTCTGGAATTCGGACCAGACCTTGTTGGCCTTCTCGTACGTGCCCATCAGCATGCCGCCGCGCTCCTGGCGCAGGTACAGCTCACCATCGAAATCGACGGCATGGATGATCTCGGTCCCGGTCTTGGCGTTCCACGCCGCCACCTCGGGCATATCCTCGGTGATCAGGTACATGTGCTCCATTGCCAGCACCGGCAGCTCCAGCCCGACCATGCGGCCGACCTCGCGCGCCCATAACCCGCCGGCATTGACGACATGCTCGGCCACCACTTCGCCCTTGTTGGTGATGACGCGCCACATGCCGTCGGGCCGGCGCACAATGTCCTCGACCTTGGTGAAGCGCTCGACCTCGGCGCCCAGTTTCCGCGCGGCCTTGGCATAGGCATGCGTAACGCCAGAGGGATCGAGATGGCCGTCCTCCTTGTTGCGGACGGCGCCGACGAATTGTTTCGGGTCGAGCAGCGGCATCAGCTCGGCCGCTTCATTGGCCGATATCTCCTCGAGGTCGATGCCGAGGTAACGCCCCTTGGCGACGACGCCGCGCAGCCAGTCGAGCCGCGCCTCGGTTGCCGCCAGAAGCACGCCGCCGGTCAGATGTACGCCGGTCGCCTGTCCCGACAGCTCCTCGATCTCCTTGTAGAGCGAGATCGTGTATTTCTGCAGCTTGGCGACGTTGGGGTCGCCATTGATCGTGTGCATGCCGCCGGCCGCATGCCAGGTCGAGCCGGAGGTCAGCTCGTCGCGCTCCAAAAGCACGACATCGGTCCAGCCATGACGCGCCAGATGGAACAGCACGGAGCACCCGACGACGCCACCGCCAATGACCACGACCTTTGCATGCGATTTCATGAGTTTTGCTCTGTTATCAATGAGTTGAGGAGATAAGGTGAATCAGAAAGGCAGCGCCGCGCGCCGACGCTGAAAAAGTCACGGCTCGCCCTGCCCGATCGCTTCCTTGCGCCTGGCCACATACGCCTCCAGCGCCTCGCGCACGGCGATATCCATCACCGGCTCGACATAGTCTTCCAGCGCCTTCTTCCACAGCCGGGTCGCGCGCGCCGTCGTGTCGAGGCCGCCGGCCTCCTGCCATGCCTCGTAATTCTGCCAGTTGGACAGTATCGGCTGGTAGAAGGCGGTGGCATAGCGTTCCAGCGTGTGCGGTTCGCCGAAGAAATGGCCGCCGGTCGGCACCGCGCCCAGCGCCTCGACCGCAAGCTCCGCCTCGTCGACGACGATCGGGCGCAAGAACTCCATCATGTGCTGGATCATCTCGACATCAATGATGAGCTTTTCGAACGATGCCGTCAGCCCGCCCTCCTGCCAGCCGGCGGCATGATAGACGAGGTTGCCGTGGCCGAGCACAGCGCCCCACAGCGCCATCAGCGTCTCGTAGGCGCCTTGCGCGTCCGCCGCATTCGATGCCGACCCCGGTGTCGTGCGGTAGGGCAGATTGTAGCGCCGCGCCAATTGCCCCGAGGCGATGTTGGCCTTGGTGTTCTCCGGCGTTCCGAAGGCCGGCGCGCCCGACTTCATGTCGACGTTGGAGGTGAAGGCGCCGTACATCACCGGCGCGCCGGGGCGCACCAGTTGCGTCAGCACCACGCCGAACAGCGCCTCGGCATTCTGCTGCGCCAGGGCGCCGGCGAGCGTCACCGGGCTCATCGCGCCCATCAGCGTGAACGGCGTCACCGCCACCGACTGGCCGAACTCAGCCATGGTCATCAGCCCTTCGGCCATCATCTCGTCGAAACGCCGCGGCGAGTTGACCGAGATGATGGTGGCAATGCCGGGATCATCGCGCATCTCGTCCAGCGTCAGCCCGCGCGCGATTGCCATCATCTCGATGCCGTCCAGCGCCCGGCCTCGTCCGATCGCCGAGACATGGAACGATTTGTCGGTCAGCGTCAGATTGGTGAAATAGGTATCCATGTGCCTGGTGTTGGCCGGCAGTTCCACCGGCGCGCAGACCTGGTTACCGAGCATGTGGATGCAGTTGAAATGCTGCGCTAGCCGGGTCAGATCGGCATAGTCGTGCAAGTTTCCAGCGCGCCGGCCGCGCTCCATGTCGTGCACATTGGGCGGCCCGGCGACGAGGGTGAAATTGATCGTGTTGCCGCCGAGATGAATGGTGTTGGCGCGATTGCGCGGCGTCAGCCGATAGCTGGACTGCGTGGTCTTCAGCGCCTCGGCGACAAGACCCCGGTCGATGCGGACATTCGCGGTCGCATGGTCGACTTTTGCGCCCGCCTTCTCGAACAGCGCCAGCGCCCGCTGAGACATCACCTCGATGCCGAAATTTTCCAGAATGTGCATCGACGCCTGGTGGATCGCTTCGACCTGGTCGACTGAGAGCATCGCCATCGGCGGATAGGGATTGGTCACCCGCCGCAGTGGAAGTTGCGGGATGGCGGCGGGCCCCCGGTTGCTGGTTCGCTCCGCGCCGCGCTTTCGTCTTGGTTCATTCATGCCTGGCATCAGAGCGCCGGCATCCGGATATCGCTGTCAGAAATCCGCCCTTCGCGGGCGTGATTTTAGCCAAGGCGGCATTTTTGAATTCGTATGGAGACAGAGGCGACGCAAAAGGTCGGAATAATGATAAAGGTCCCACTCAGCGGAGCCGGGCCGGCAAGCCGTTAAGAAACGCCGCAAGATTCCCTTTATGATTTCAGCCTATCCGTCTTCCATGCGTAGTTCGAATTTGAGTAAAATTGTAGCGGTTGGCGTGCTGCTGGCTTTGCCGGCCTGCGCGACGCCGCCCAACCATATCAACAATGTCTGCGCCGTCTTCGACCAGAACGACGGCTGGTTCGACAACTGGCAGTCGGCCGCCGAGCGCGCCTCGCAGAAATACGGCGTCCCCGTCCCCGTGCTGATGGCGACGGTGCGCAAGGAATCCGGTTTCAAGAGCAATGCCAGGCCGCCGCGTACCAAACTGCTCGGCTTCATTCCGTGGAAGCATGTCTCGTCGGCCACCGGTTTCTCGCAGGCGCTCGACGGCACCTGGTCGCAATACCAAAGCGAAACCGGCAGCTGGGCGGCGCGGCGGACCAAATTTGCCGATGCCGTCGATTTCGTCGGCTGGTACCATTCCAAGACATCAGACACGTTCGGCGTCGCCCGCAACGACACCTACAATCTCTATCTCGCCTACTATCTCGGCTGGACCGCCTACGGCCGTGGCAACCGTGGTGACGCCGGCGTGCAGGGCTATGCCAGGGCGACCGAAAAGATGGGCCGCGACTATGCCGAACAGCTGCAGCAATGCGGCAGCTGACGTTGCCAAGCGGTCTTGCAGCCACGCAGTTTGCGATCGAAGCGGAACTCAGCCATTCATTCGCTTGGGATCAGGTGGAGGATCGACCTTCCTCCCTTTACCGCTGCCGTCGACAGCTTTCGGTCAAACGTCGCCAATTGGCCGTCACGCGCCTTGGCGAGTCCCAACAGATAGCTATCCGTTACCTGTGCCGGGGTGAGGATCCTGGCTGCATCGATGTCGTTGGAACCGACAAGGCTGATCTCGTCAGGCCAGAACTGATGTCCTGAAAGGGCATGCAGCTTGCCGACAATCTGCGCCACCACGGCGGGCGAACCCGGAGAATTGGGGTATTTCGGGTTGCTTACAATCCTGATGACGCCATTCTCGGTAATGGGACATGTTGCCCATGACAAATGCCCGGTGGATTGGAACCACCGATGGGCATCTTCATGCGCGACGTGAGCCGGATCGATCAACGCAATCAACACATTGACGTCGAGCAGGAAGGTCACGGCAATTCGTCGCGAAGCGCATTGACCATTTCGAGATCGACCATCGGGCCGTCGGGCCGCGATGCAAGCAAGGGGATGCCGTTGCGTTCACCGCCGGTCGGGGGCCTGCGCAGTGAGCGGCGAGCCAGATCGGAAATGACGTCGCCAACACTGCGATCCTGCTGTCGCGCCATGGCCTTGGCCGCAAGTAGGACATCGTCATCGATTGCAAGTGTGGTTCTCACAACATGCTCCCTACGCGCATCAAACATCACGCATCACATAAAGCAATGGACAGCAATATTCAAGCGAACGTAGCTGTCGTTCCTTGAGCTATGGCGACGCTGCGGCAATGCGCCAACGAGCGGCATTGCCTCTATGGCTGGTCAGCTCGGCTTCTTGCCATGCGGGCGCTTCGGCGGTTCGCCGGCGAAACCGGGGCCGATCCCATCCGGTGCGTCTTCCGGCACGCCCTCATGCGCTGCGTGTTCCCTGTCGAACTTGATCACCGGCTCCATCGTCGCCAGCACATCGTCCGACAGCCAGCACAGGCTCATATGGCCATCGCCGAGATGCTTCACCGGCGGCACCTTGGTCTCGCACAGATTGTCCGGCACCAGCCTCTTGTAGCCGCAGCGCGTCTGGAACGGGCAGCCGCTCGGCGGGTTCATCGCCGACGGGATATCGCCTTCGAGCACGATGTGCCGTTTGACCACGCTGGTGTCGGCGATCGGGATCGCCGACAGAAGCGCCTCTGTGTAGGGGTGGTAGGGCGGCGCGAAGATCTGGTCGGTCGTACCCTGCTCGACGATGTAGCCGAGATACATGACGACGACCCGGTCGGCGATGTAGCGCACGACGGACAGATCGTGACTGATGAACAGCATCGTCGTCTTGTTCTTGCGCTGGATGTCCATCAGCAGCTCGGTCACCGCCGCCTGCACCGAGACGTCGAGTGCCGACACCGGCTCGTCGGCCACCACCACCTTGGCATCGCCGGCAAAGGCGCGCGCCACGCCGATGCGCTGCTTCTGGCCGCCTGAGAGCTGACGCGGCTTGCGCGTCTCGAAGGCCCGCGGCAGCTTCACCAGGTCGAGCAGCTCCAGCATGCGCTTGCGCCGCTCGGCGACATTGTTGCCGACTTTGAATTTTTCCAGCGTGCGGATGATCTGCGAGCCGACGGAGTGGCTGGGATTGAGCGTATCGAACGGGTTCTGGAACACCATCTGGATCGACGACACCGTTTCGACGCTGCGCTTCTCGATGCCGGTCGACTGGATCTCCTTGTTGCCCAGCGTCACTGTGCCGGCACTTGCCGTCTCCAGCCCGAGCAGGACCTTGGCCAGTGTCGACTTTCCGCAGCCGGACTCGCCGACGATGGCGACGGTCTCGGATTCGCGGGCCATAAACGAGATCGTCTCATTGGCCTTGACGACGCGGCCTTCGCTGGAGCCGAACACTTCGCTGCCGCCGACCTTGTAGTATTTTCTCAAATCCTCGATCTTGAGCACCGGCGCGCCGGGCACGACCTTCTCATTGACCTTCTTGGCGCCGGGAGGCAGCGCTTCCCAGTCGATCTCGTTGAAGCGCACGCAGCGCGAGAAATGCCCTTCGTGACCGGCGACCTCGATCATCGGGATTTCGGCGGCATTGCAGACGCCCTCAACGAAATGGTGGCAGCGCGGCCCGAAATTGCAGCCCTTGGGCCGCTCATGCGGCAGCGGCAACTGGCCGGGGATAGAGATCAGCGGCCGCGAATTCTTGTCGGCGCCCGGCAGCGGAATCGAGCGGAACAGCCCTTGCGTATAGGGGTGACGCATCCGGTCGAACACGTCCTTGATCTTGCCGGTCTCGACCGCTTCGCCCGAATACATCACCGTGATGCGGTCGCAGGTCTCGAGGATGAGGCCCAGATTGTGCGACACGAAGATCATCGACGTGCCGAACTTCTCGCCCAGCCCCTTGACCAGTTCGACGATGCCGGCCTCCACCGTCACGTCGAGCGCCGTCGTCGGTTCGTCGAGCAGAAGCAGCGCCGGCTTCGACAGCAGCGCCATGGCAATGACGATGCGCTGCTGCTGGCCGCCGGACAGCTGGTGCGGATAGGAACGCATCATGCGTTCGGGATCGGGCAATCTCACCGAGCGCACCATTTCGAGCGCCCTTTTGTAAGCCTCTTCCTTCGACACCTTGTCGTGGATCAGCGGCACTTCCATCAATTGCTGGCCGACCTTCATCGCCGGATTGAGGCTCGCCATCGGCTCCTGGTAGATCATGGCGATCTTGTTGCCGCGGATGGAGCGCAACTCCTCGTCGGACAGCTCGCCCATGTCCTTGCCCTGGAACTTGATCTTGCCGCCGACAATCTTTCCGATGTTGGAGAGGTCGCGCATGATGCCGAGCGACACGGTCGACTTGCCGCAGCCGGACTCGCCGACGATGCCCATGGCTTCGCCCGGCATCACCGTGCAGGAAAAGTCCATGACGGCGGGGATCTCGCCCTTGCGGGTGAAGAAGGAGATCGACAGGTTCTCGATCTCGATGATCGGCGCAGCGCTTGGCCCAAGGGTCGGCTTGCCGGGATTTCGAACTGCCTCATTCATGGGTCGCTCCAATCCTATTTTCATGCTCGCGGGACCCGCAGATCAGTCTTTCATCGATTGTTCGCGCAGCGAGTCGGCAAGCAGGTTCAAGCCCAGCACGAACGACATCAGCGCGATTGTCGGCGGCAGCGCCGGGTGGATGAACGAGCGCAGCAGGCGGCTGGCGTCCTTGATCGCGGTGCCCCAATCCGGGCTCTCCGGCGCCAGGCCCAGCCCGAAATAGCCGAGCGTGCCGAGCAGGATCGTGGTGTAGCCGATGCGCAGGCAGGCATCGACGATCAGCGGTCCGCGCGCATTGGGCAGGATCTCCCACAGCATGATGTACCAAGGCGATTCACCGCGCGTCTGCGCCGCCGCCACATAGTCGCGCGTCTTGATGTCCATCACCAGGCCGCGCACGATGCGGAACACGCCGGGGCTGGAGGCGAACACCACCGCCACGAAGATGTTGAGCTGGTTGGGATCGATGTGGATGATCTTGAACGGATCGGCGTCGAACACCAGGCCGGCATAGACCCAGCCGCCGATGATCAGCGTCAGCCCGAGCAATATATAGAGGCGGTCCGGCCGGTTCTTGTAGCGGGTCCAGAACAGCACCGAAAAGAAGATGATCGGGAACAGGAAGAACAGCCCGGCCATGGCGTAGGGGATCGGCGTATCCATGATGCCCGGCGTCACCAGCAGGTAAAACAGCAGGATCACCGGGAAGGCCAGCACCAGATTGGCTAGGAACGACAGCACGGTGTCGATCCGGCCGCCATAGTAACCGGCGGGCAGACCGAGCGTGATGCCGACCATCAGCGCGAAACCGGTCGCCGCCGGCGCGATGATCAGCACGATCTGGCTGCCATAGACCATGCGCGAAAAGACGTCGCGGGCGAGCTTGTCGCCGCCGAAATAGTAGATGAGTTTCGATACCGGCTCGAGCGCGCCCGGCAGCGCATCCTTCATGATCGGGACCTGGGCGAGCGGATCGAAGGGCGCGACGGTCGACGCGAAGATTGCCGTGAACAGCCAGAACAGGCAGATGCCGACACCGACTATGCCGACGCCGCTATCGAACAACTGGCCGTAGAGGCCGAGCCTTTTCTTGTAGGTGAAGCTCACCCCCATCACCAGGGCAAGCCCTAACCAGACCGGCCAGAAACGCCCAATCACGCCGAGCACGACATTGAAGGCACCGATATATTCGACCTGCATCTGCCCCAGCCCCCTATTGAACTCTGATACGCGGATTGAGGAACGCGTAGCCGACATCCGAGATGAGCTGCGTGATCAGCACGATGAACACCGAGACCAGTGAACAGCCAAGCAGCAGATCGATGTCGTTGTTGCCGGCGGCCTCGACCAGCGTGTAGCCAAAGCCCTGGTAGCGGAACATCACCTCGACGATGACGACGCCGGTAAGCAGCCAAGGAAATTGCAGCATGATGACGGTGAAGGGCGCGATCAGCGCATTGCGCAGCGCGTGCTTGACGACGACGCTGCCGAAGGAAAGCCCTTTCAGCCGGGCGGTGCGGATATATTGCTGCGTCATCACCTCGACCATCGAGGCGCGTGTCATGCGGGCGATGTAGCCGATGCCGTAGATCGCCAGCGTCATCACCGGCAGGGTGAAATTGTAGAAGGTGATGCCCTGGCTTGCCGAGGCGGCCGAACCGTTCAGCCAGCCGAGCCAGGAGGCGAAGATGACGGTGAAGATGACGCCGGACACATATTCGGGCGTCGCCGTCGACGCGATCGAGGCGACGGACAGCGTTCGGTCCGTTCGCGAGCCCTCGCGCATGCCGGCCAGGATGCCGATCAGCAGCGAAATCGGTACCATCACCAACAGCACGCAGAGCATCAGAATGCCGGTGGCGGCGAGTGCGGGGAAGAGCTTTGACGCAACGGAGGTTTTGAACTTCGTCGAGCAGCCGAAATCACCTTCCAGGATGCCGGAGAATTTCGGCTCCAGCGGATCGTTGCAGAAGGAGAAACGCTGCGTCGGCTTGCCGGTCGCCGGATCGGTCACCGGTTGCTTCGGGACGACGCCCAGCCATTGCCCGTAGCGCACGAAGAAGTTCTGCCGGTAGCCATGGTTGACCAGCCAGCTTTCGAGCTGTTCGGCCGATGTGTGCATTTCGGTCTGGCTGATCGCCAGCTTCTTCAAATTCGGCTCGAGGTTGATCAGGAAGAAGACGATCATCGTCAGGCACAGCATCGTCAATGCCATGGTGCCGAGACGCCGGATTACGAAAGAAAGCATGGCGGTCCCCTGCCGGTCTGGTTGGGGTTGGAGCCAGTTCGAAAACCAGCTTTGCCGTTGCCGGCAGAGTTGGCCGTCAAATCGGCACTCGGATGCAATCAACCCAGTTTTATTGAACGGTCTTTCAGGAGAGTCCGCAACTTTTTGCTGCGGCGGCTTCCGGTTCTGGACCAAGCGAGGCGTGACGGGAAGGAGCGAAGCGCCCCTTCCCTGACGTTCCGATCACGCCTGGTCGAGCCAGACCTTGCCGTAGTCGCGCTCGAAGGTCGGATGCATCTTGTAATTCTGCACCGCCTTGACCGAGTGGCTGTAGAGCTTGCGCCAGTATGGCTGGATCATGATGCCGGAATCCTGCAGGATCTGCTCGATGTCCTTCATCATCTCCTTGCGCTTGGCCGCATCGGCAACGGCCAATGCTGCATTGAGCTTGGCATCCCATTCGGGGTTGGAATAGGCCGACTCGTTCCACGCCTCGCCGGTGCGGTAGCCGATCGCCAGAACCTGGACGCCGAGCGGGCGCATGTTCCAGTTGGTCATCGACAGCGGATACTTGGTCCAGTCGTTCCAGAACGTCGAGCCCGGCAGCACCGTGCGCTTTACCTTGAGGCCGGCGTCGCGCATCTGCGCGGCGATGGCGTCGCCGGTATTCTTGTGCCAGTCTTCGTCGACCGTGATCAGCTCATGCTCGAAGTCGGCCTGGCCGGCTTCCGCCATCAGCGCCTTGGCCTTGGCCGGATCGCGAGCGACTTTGGGCAGCTCGTAATATTCCGGGTGGATTTGGCAGACATGGTGGTTTTCAGCCACCGTGCCGGCATTTCCGTAGCCAAGCTGCAGGACGACATTGTTGTCGACCGCGAGTTGCAGCGCGTTGCGTACCTTCTGGTCGCCGTAAGGCTTGTTGTTGATGTTGGTGCGGCACACGATGGTCGACGCGGTGACGATTTCGGACTTGACCAGGTCCAGTCCGTCGAGGATCGACACATAGTCGGCCGAGGTCTCGAAATTGGTATGGACTTCGCCGGCCTCGAAGGCACTGACCATGGCTGCCGGATCGGTGCCGTAGTCGACGAATTCGATGCCGTCGAGGAACACCTCGCCGTCCCACCACTTGTTGTCCTCGCGGCGCTTGTAGACCACCTTCTGGCCGACATCGTAGGAGACGAGCTCGAACGGACCGGTACCGATCGGGCAGGCTTTGAAGTCGCCGCCCTTCTCGTCGAAGCTCTTGTGCACGATGAGGCCGGGATAGTCGCACATGTTCGGAATGAGCGCGATGTCGGCCTTGCCGAGCTTCAGCTTGACGGTGTGGTCGTCAACCTTGGTCACGGCGCTTTCGTCGAGCTTGTCGTCCTTGACCAGCGTGCCGAGACGGCCAGGCATCGAATTGCCCTCGGCCTTCTTGTCGGCCCAGCGCTTGAGATTGAAGATGACGTCATCGGCGGTGAACGCATCGCCATTCGACCAGGTCACACCCTTGCGCACATGCAGCGTGTACTCGGTGGCGTCGTCGTTGACCTCCCAGCTCTCCAGAAGGTACGGGCGGAACGTGTATTCGCTGGTGTACTTGACCAGCGGCTCAAGCGCCTGGCGCTCGGCATTGGCGATTTCCGACCAGTCGGCCTTGCGCGGATCCTTGGGATCCTTGACCCATTGCGCGACTTTAAGGATGCCGCCCTTCTTGCCCTGCACCTCTTCGGCCCTGGCTTGGGTCGGCACGGCTACGCCGAGCATGCCGTAGGCCATCGCAGTCGACGCGCCGAACACGCTCGCCATGGCGAGGAACTCGCGGCGATCGACTTTGCCTGCCTTGGCTTCTTCGGCCATGGCCAGGATGTGATCGGGAACGCGATCGCCATTACTCTTGTAATTTGTCATACCTTAACTCCCATTGTTGGCTTTCCGCCTTTTAACATTCCGCATCCCTGCCGTGATGTCAAAGACGGCATGGCTACGGAACCTGTTAGGGAATGTGCAACTTTGAAAAGGGAGCGGTTCGCGTGATAACGACAGACTTGGCGCAAAAGTGCTAGCGCGCCCAGATTCCACCGGAATCTGCTTAGGCGAGTAATTGATACATTTGGGCGGGTTGAGACAGCGCCAGTTCCGGTGGCGGTAAGGGCCAGGAACTCAATATTCCTTTTCGTAGAATATGCCGCCCTTGGCCTCACCGCCATCGTTGGCCTCGCCGCGCAGCTTGACGCCGCGTCCGACATTGAGGTCGATCGTCGCCTTGCCCGATCCTGGCCTGTCGCCTTTCTGGATCGTCACATAGGTGCGGTCATTGAGGTACTTGCCCGCCGACACGGCGGTGCCGCCCTGGTCATCGGTGGTCACATCCAGGTCATCGACGCCGATTGCACTGCGCAGGTTTTCGAGCAGCGAGGTCGAGCCGCCGACGCCGGCCAGTTGGCCGGCGGCCTCGGCCAGTTGCGCGATCTGCAGCGGCGACAGGTTCGACATAGAGCGGCCGAAAATCAGCTGCGCCAGCACCTCGTCCTCGGGCAGCGCCGGCACCGATGAGAAGTCGAATTTCGGATTGGTCGCTTCGCCCGAGACGACGATGGTGACGGTGGCGCTGGTCGTGGTCGATGTCGCGGTCAAGTTGAGGTAGGGTACCAGCGACCCCGAAAAGCCGACCGTGCCTTCGGTAAAGGTCAGCCGCTTGCCGAGGATCGACAGCCGCCCACGCTGCAAGGTGAAGGTGCCGACCGCCTGCGGCGAAGCCGCCGGGCCGGTCAGCCTCAGCGAACCGCCGAACTCGGCATCGACACCCCTGCCCTGGATGAAGATCTGGTTCGGCGCATTGACCGTGACGTCGAGGACAAGCCCACTGCCGCCACCCCCGCTGGCCGCCGCCGGTCGCAAGGCCTTGTCCTGCGCCCGCACGGAGGCGGGCGCGTTCTTGTGCTTGACACCGAGCGCTGCCAGCGAGCCCGGCAGCTTATCCGGAACGGTGATGACGGTCTTGGCCAGATTGACGGTGCCCGAAATCACCGGCGCCGAGGTGAGCGGCCCCTTGATGGTCAGGTCGCCGCCGAGATTGGCTGTCACCACCCTGCCGTCGGTATAGCGGCCGTCGACCAGCTTGATCGACAAATCGGCTGGGAAACCTTGCGCCGGATTGATGCCGAGGGTGCCGGAGGCCGACAGGCTGCCGCGTGTCGACAGCGTGCCGGTCAGCCGGTTGATCCGGGCAACGCCGTTGCCGATCGAAATGTCGGCGGCAATGTCATTGACGGCAAGGCCGGAACGCGCGTCGACCAGGCGGGCGCCCGACGTGCTGACCGTGCCGCCGATCACCGGCGACGCCGCCGGGCCGCGCATCTGGATATTGACGTTAGCGGTGCCGCTGAGCGACAGCCCTTGCGCCGCAAGCTTGGCGGCCAGGAAGGAAAATGGCACCTTGCCGTTGAAGTCGAGCACCAGCGCTGGTGTGCCGGCCGTCGTCACCGTACCGCCGCCCTTGAGCCCAAGCCCGGCGCCGTCGCTGATGTCGGCGTTGAAGGTGAGCTTCTTGCCGGCGAATGTTCCCGACGAGGAGATATTCATGCCGCCAAGACCGGCGCTGCGCGTCTGCGAGGTCTGCACCCCACCAGCATCGATATCGAAAGCGACAGTCGGATTGCCCGGCGCGCCGGTTACCTTGACTGTTCCCGAAATCGAACCGGCGGCCTGGAGGCCCGGCGAAAAACTGTTGGCGAGTGAGGCCGGCACCTTCGACAGCGCGGCGCTGATGTCGAGTGCCTGCCCGACCTTGCCGGTCACCGTCGCCGTGCCGCCACCGAGATTGAGCACCAGCTTGTCCAGCGTCGTGGTGCCGTTCGCGATGCTGACGGTCGAGGCCTGGGCGATGGCCGCCTTGATGCCCTGCACCGTGGCCTGGCCGGAAGCGAGTTCGATGGTGGTGGTGCCGCCAGCCACCTTTACCCTGCCCGCAGCCTTCGCCGGAATGCCCTTGACGGTGGCGCCGCCGGAAAACCCGGTCCAGTCGCCGTCGCGCTTCAAATCGACATCGATGCCGCTGATGGCGGTGCCGCCGGAAATGACGCTGTCGGCGCGAATTTTGCCCGAGATGACCGGCGCGGCGAGATAGTTGGCGACCAGCGCATCGATCGACACCGTCTTCGCCTGCAGGTCGCCGCGCGTAATCGAAGCGGTCGCAGCCTTGACGGCGACGTTCGGGCCATCCGCGGTCTTTGAGAAGGCGATGGTGCCGCGCACGTCGCCTTCGGCCTTTTCCAGCGCCAGCGCCGCCAGGGGCCCGATATCCGGCAGGTCGAGCGCGATGGTGCCGACCGGCACGAAAGCCTCGTCGAGCGCAAGGTCGCCGGAGATCTTGTTGTTGCCGAGCGACAGCAGCAGGCCGTTGATGGCGCTCTTGCCGTCGGCCGTCGCCAGCACCGCGCTGCCTTGCAGCGCCTGCCCTGCGACATTGCCGGTCAGTTGCACATTGGCCGCCGGATTGGCGGCGTCGGCCTTGCCGGTTGCGGTCAGCTTCAACCCGGTGATTTCGCGTTCCGCCACCAGCAGCCGGTCGCTGTTGACTGTCAGCGACAGGTCCGGCGCCAGGCTGGGCCCCTGCGCGCTGAGTGCGAAGCTGATCGCGCCTTTGGCATCTTTCGACAACAGTGAGATGTCGGCCAGTGCACCCTTGATATCTGCGCTGAGCTTATTGTCGGCGAGACTGGCCTGACCGTCCGCGGTCAGTGCGCCCGACGCCAGCTTGACCGGATTGGCGCTGACATTGCCATTGCCATCCCGCTTCAGCGTGGCGCTGAGCTGCGTGCGCTCTGCCAGCACGCTGCGCGCCGCCGCCGGCAACGCCGCCGACAGCACGTCGGCGTTGAGGTTGAGGTCGATTGCTCCATCGGCAAAGCCGACACGGCCATTGAAGGCGCTGCCCAGCGCATCGGCCTGCACCGAGCCGCTGTCGATGGTGATCGCGTCCGCCGCCAGGGTGCCGGCGATCTTGGCGGTGATCTTGCCGGCGATCAGCGGCGCGATGGTCGGATTGTCCAGACCGATCTTGTCCGCCGTCACCGTGCCCGAGATCGGACCGGTTCGGCTTTTCATATCAAATGCATCGGAATGCAGCGCAAGCGCAATGCCCTCGACCTTGGCGTCATCCGTCGCCACCGAAGGCAGTACCGCCGAGATGTCGAGCTTGGCTTGCGCAGCCTGCCCGGCCGCCTTCACCGACAGCGCCTGCAATTCGAGCTTGATCGGGCTTTCCGCGCTGCCCAGCGTCAACGGCAGGCTCGGACCGGACGATGTCAGATCGAGCGCGAAATCGCTGGCGCCGTTCGGGTTGAGGGTGCCGGCCGCCTTGCCGGAGATTTTCTCACCCGAAAGCGTCGCCTGGTCGAGCACGACGCCGCCGGCCGCGGAATAGCTGCCGGCCGCATCGACATCGAGCGGCCCGAGCCCGGCCTGACGGGTCTGGCTCGTCTCGGCGCCGGCCAGCTTTGCATTAAAGCGAATGTCGGGATTTGCTGATGGCCCGGTGATTTGCGCCGTGCCGTCGAGCGTGCCCGCGGCATCGAGGCGGGGCGAAAAGCCATTGGCAAGCGCAGCCGGCAGCGCCGAGAAGGTCGCCGCCAGATCGAGCGTCTGGCCCGCCGTGCCCGACAGCGTCACCGAGCCGCCGCCGAGATCGACTACCAGCCTTTGAATGTTGGTTATGCCATCGGCAATGGTCAGGCTCGACGGCTCGGCGATCGCCACCTTGATGCCGCGCACCGTCGCCTCGCCGGACGCGATCTCGACGCTGGTCGCGCCGCCAGCAATCTTCGCCCGCCCGGCAGCTGTCGCCGGAATGCCTGATATGGTTGCTCCGCCGGTGAAATTCGTCCAGTCGCCGTCACGCTTGAGGTCGACGCCGATGCCACTGACGACGGTCGTTCCCGAGGTCACGCTCTCGGCCTTGATCGTGCCGGAGATCGCAGGGCTGTTGAGATAGTTGGCGATCAGTGCGCTGACGGTGACTGCCTTGGCTGCCACATCACCGCGCGCGATCGACACGCTGGCTGCATTGATGGTGACAGTGGGAGCCTCGCCGTCTTTGGCGAACACCACGGTGCCGCCGATATCGCCGGCCGCCGTCTGCCCGGCCAGCGACGCCAGCGGCGCGATATCGGGCGCGGAGATCGTCAGCGCCCCCAGCGGCAGGAATTTCTCATCGAGCGTGAGGTCGCCCGACACCTTGTTGTCGCCCAGCGCTACGCTGAGCCCCTTGATGGAGCGCTTGCCATCGCTCGTCACCAGCGCCGCCTTGATGGCGAGCGGCTGTTCGTCGACCGCGCCGGTCAGCGAGATATCTGCGGCCGGGCTCACAATGTCGGCCTTGCCCGATGCGGTCAGCTTGATGTCCTTGACCGTGCGGCCGGAGGCCGTCAGGCTGGCACTGTCGGCCGAAACCGAGAAATCCGGTGCGTTGCGCGCGCCGCTTGCCGTCAGCGCGAAATCGACCCCGCCGGCGACCGGCACGCCGACCAGCGAAGACAGCACCGAGACGTCGCCGAGCTTGCCCTTGATGTCGGCCTGGATATCGCTGCCTTGCGCGCTGGCGGTGCCGCTGGCGCTCAGCGAACCGGAAGTGAGTTCGATCGAGTTGGCGGCGAAAGAGCCCTGCGGATCGCGCGTCGCGGTCGCCGAGAATTTGACCCGTTCGCCAAGCAGCGAACTGATCTGCGGCGGCAGCGCCGTCGACACAGCATCGGCATTCATCTTCAGCGTCATGGCGAGATCGGCCAGCGTCACCTTGGCCGTCAGCCCGGCATTGAGAGCATCGCTGCGCAGCGTGCCTTCGTCGAGGGAAATCTCGTCCCTGCTGATCGAACCGGCAAGAGAGGCCGTCAGCTTGCCGGTGATCAGCGGCGCCAGCGTCGCCACGTCGGTCTTCAGCCCGGCGGCCGCCAGACTTACACTGACCGGGCCGCTGCGGCTCTCGATGTCGAAACCGTCGGAATGGATCTTCGCATCCAGATTGTTCACCTGAGAGCCGCCCGCCACCACCGACACCAGTGAAGCGCTGGCGTCAATCATCGGCGCCTTGCCGTCACCGAAGGCGCGCGCGGTCACATTGTTGATGGCCACCATGATCGGCTGCGCCTGGGTACCGACATTGACCGTGACCGGCTTGGCTTTGGCCACGAGTTCGACCGAAAGGTCGCTGGCGCCCTTGGGGTCGACCATGCCGGCAGCGGTACCATGAACTGCGTCGCTCTCGATCGCAGCGCGCTCGATGTCGACGCCGCCGGTCGCGGTCGCGGTGCCGGCTAGGTCGAAGCTGGTCTTGCCGGCAAACAGCGACTTGAACCGTTCCGGCAGGAAGCCTTCGAACGAACCGTCGCCCTTGGCCTCGATCCGGTTGCCCTTGTCGGTGAGCTGGTGCCGGCCGGTGAGCTGGGTAACGATCTGACCGTCGACCATGAAGGTGCCGATGCCGCTCCAGTTGGCCAGCGGCCCGGTGCCCGAGACGACGATGTTGACCGGCGGCGCGCCGGGTAGCTTGAGCAGGTTGGCGATGATGCCGCCGGCCGGCTCGGAAGCCTTGAGATCGAGGTCGAGCTTGTTTTCATCCGGCGCGAAGTGGATGTTGGCGTCGACATTGCCTTGCTTGCCGTCATGGCGGGTAACGTTGAGCACCGTCTGGATCGCCAGCGGCGACGCATCGACCTTGGCCGATCCCTTGGCCGCAAGTTCGGCAATGCCGCTGCCGGCAAGTTGCTGGCCGAGCGCGATCTCCGGCAAATCGATCGCTCTGATATCAAGCGAAACCGGCAGGCCGGTCGACCCGCTCTTGCTCGGCTCGGTGCTCGCCACAGGCAGCCGTGCCAGTTCTATCCGTTCGGCCGCTATGCGGTCGGCGCTGAAATTCTTCGACAACAGCGCCAGCGGCGACCAGTCGACGGCCACCTTGCGGGCCACCAGCCAGGCGCCCTCGCGGTCTTCCAGCACGACATGGTCGACGGTCAGCGCGCCGGACCAGATACCGTTAATGCCGCTGACCGTGACTTTGCTGTCCCCTGACGAGGCCATGTCAGAGATGATGCCGGCGAGATTTTCGCGGCCGCGCTCGGTCTTGGTCAGCACGATCAACGCGCCGATGCCCGCCGCCGCCACGATCAGCAGCGTGTAGAAAAACAGGCGAAGGATGCGTTTCAAAATCTTCATCGTCAGAACGCCTGTCCGATCCCGGCATAGATGCCGAAACGCGGGTCGCCACGGTCGCGGTTGAGCGGCACGGCGGCGTCGATGCGCAGCGGCCCGAACGGCGTGATGTAGCGCAGGCCAACGCCCGCGCCGACCTTCACGTCGGAAAAGTCCGGCGTCGCTGTGGTCGAGACAGTGCCGGCGTCGACGAACGGCACGATGCCGATCGTGTCGGTCAGCGCAATGCGCATTTCGACCGATGTTTCGAAGAAGGAAAGCCCGCCGATCGGCTGATTGTCGATGTCCTTCGGTCCGATGCCCTGATAGGCATAGCCCCGCACCGAGCCGCCACCGCCGGAATAGAAGCGCCTGTCGGCTGGAACGTTCTGAAGGCCGGTGCCGACGATCGAACCCAGCGCGACGCGTTCGGCAAGCACGAATTTCGAGGCCGTGTCGAGCGACTGATAGGCCGACCCCTCGCCCCTGAGCTTGAGGAAGGCGGCGCCGCTCAGAATGTCGTAACTCGGTTCGGCATAGGCCAGAACCCTGAAGCCGCTGGTCGGGTTGAGCCGGTTGTCCCTGTTGTCGTAGACATATTGCAGCGGAATGCTGGCGATCAGGTATTTGTGCTTGCCGAAAGCGTCGGTGATCCTGGAGTAGTCGAGCGCGATTTCAGCCGAAACCGTCTGCTTCTTGTCGATCTCATAGGACAGGCCGGTGCTGCCCTTGACCGAAAAATGGTCGTAGGCGTCGGGATGTTCGAGTACGGTCTTGACGCTGGCGATGAATTTCGAGGCCGGCCCGACCACCCCCGGCTTCTCGAACATGATGCCGGCATTGTAGTTGAGCTCGCTGAGATCGTTGCTGCCGATGCCGCTGATCTTGCCCTCGATGCGCAGCTTTTCGGCCCGGCCGAACAGATTTCGGTGGCCCCAATAGCCTTCCAGGCCTAGCCCTTCGGTGTTGGAGAAAGTGCCGCCGACGCCGAAATAGCGTGGTTTGCGCTCGCTGACCTGAACGCCGATCGGAATGTTGCCGTCGGCGTCAAGACTGTCGGCTTCCTTCAGCGTCACGCTGTTGAACACTTCGAGCCTCAGCAGCCGGTCGCGGGCATCGTCGATCTCGTCAGGCGAATATTGCCGGCCGCGTTTCAGCCCGGTCATATATTCGGTGAACTCGCGATCGACCTTCTCGGTGCCATCGACGGTGGTGTCGCCATAACCGGCAACCGGCCCGGCGGCCACCGTCAGCGTCACGTCTAGCGTCGAGGTGGTGTGCTCGGCCACGACCTGCCTGTCGGTGATCCGGGCCAACGGCCGGCCCTCCTGCTTCAGCGCCCGCACGATCAGCGCCTCGGCCTTGAGCACGGCGCCCGAGCCGGCATCGCCGCCGGCTATCAGGCCGAAATCGGCGCTCGCCAGCCCGGCGGCATCGCCCTCCAGCCTGATATTGCCGAGTGTGAATTTGGGCCCGCTGGCGATGCCGACCACCACCGGGATCGGCTGCGGACCAGTGAATTCGGCATCGGGCGGCAAATCGTCGAGCGCCTTGCCCTGGATGGTGATGGTGACGACGCCTTCATAGCGGGCGTCGGCATAAAGCGCGGCGACCAGCTGTTCGCGGTCGCTACGCGCCTTTGCCAAAAGGCCGAGCGAGCCGGAAACCGGGCGGTCCTCGTCGGATTTCAGCGACGAGGCGTTTTCGAGCTTCTTGATCAGGTCCTTGTCGGCATCGGGCGCTTCGATGGTCACCGCATAGCGCAGCGGGTCGACGATATCGGCGTCCTCGTCATTCGAAGAGCCCCACAATTTGATGCCGAACAGCTCGAAGGCGGCCGCCGACCCCGATTCGGCAACGAGCACGCTCGAGCACGCCAACGCCACAATCAGCGCGCGCGAAAGCGTGCGCCGTGGCGCACTTACCTTCGACATCTGCGCTTCATACGCCGGCATCAGGACAACCTAGGTTACAAAACTAAAATTGGAATGAAGTTTTGAAGCGCTCGTAAAGGGGCCACAATCCAATTGTCTGAAATAGGCAGGGCTTGGAATTCACACCTTCTGCGTTTTCGCAAGAAAGCGTGATCCCTTTCCCCTGGATGAACTATCGGCATACCGGTCATTGGCCGGTTTGGGAACCGTTGGCGGGCGGAAACCTGCCCGTCCTCGTGTTGACAAGCTTGACTGAAGCTTGAACATGCCGCGGACGTAGCAGTGTCTGGAGGGTGTTATGGCAATGCGCGCGGCGGCTCGTGGTCTGTCGATCTTGATTCTTCTCATTTTCGCCTGGGGGTCTGTAGCGCAAGCGGCCGAAGCCCGCCGGGTGGTGACCTCAAATAATTCCGACTATTTCGGCTTCGATCTCAGATCGGACCAGAATGTCAGCCTCGATCAGTGCAAGACGACATGCCTCGGCGACCCCGCCTGCCGCGCCTTTACTTACAACAACAAGGCCAAATGGTGCTTCCTAAAGTCCGACTATAACCAGTTGAAACCCTTCAGCGGCGCGGTCGCGGGCAAGGTCGTCAATGTCGATGGCGACCCCGATATCGGCGCCCCGCCGGAACTCGCCTTCTTCCCCAACTGGATGGCCGACCAGGCCCAGCAATACCGCAACAAGCTGACCGATCCGGCCTATGACAAGCCGACCGACGGGCTGGAATCACTCCGCGCCGCCGCCGAACAGGCTGCACTGACCGGCGACCATGGCCAGGCCATGAACAAATACGAGGCCGCGGTCTCGGTCCTGCCTGACGACGGCCAGCTTTGGCTCGGTCTGGCGCGTGAAACGCTTGCCATACAGCCGGCCAGCGGCACCTCCGAATCCTACAATCTGCCGGTCAAAGGCACCTCCGCCGCCATCAACGCCTACAAATTGCTGCGCACCACCAAGACCCGCGCCGAAGTGCTGGCGCTGCTCGGCAACGGCCTCGACCGCCGCGATCTCTACCGTCCAGCCCTGCAGGCTTATGAAGCCAGCCTCGCGCTGGTCAGTTCGCCGGCGGTCAAGGCCGAATATGAGGATCTCAAGGCCCGCAAGGGCTTCCGCGTCATCGATCACTCGATCGACGCCGACACCAGCGCGCCGCGCATTTGCGCGCAGTTTTCCGAGGAGCTGGTCAAGACCGGCGTCGACTACGCCCAGTTCGTCACCGTCGACAACCAGCCGCCCAAGGGCGTCGAGGCCAAGGACAAGCAGATCTGCGTCGAAGGCCTGGAGCACGGCCAACATTACGAAGTGACCTTCCGCGCCGGTCTGCCGGCCGCCATTGGCGAGGTCACCGCCGCTCCGGTCGTACTGTCGATCTATGTGCAGGACCGCGCGCCGTCCGCCCGCTTCACCGGCGACAGCTTCGTGCTGCCCGCCGGCGCCCGCCGTGGCATCCCCATCGTCACCGTCAACATGAACACCGCGCAGATGAAGCTCTACCGTATCGGCGATCGTTCGCTCGCGCAGCTTCTGTCCGGCTATCAGTTCCTGAAGCAGCTCGACGGCTATGATATCTCCAGCATTTCCGACCAGATGGGTGAGCCGGTCTGGCAGGGGCAGCTCGATATCGCCAACGACCTCAACAAGGACGTCACGACTTCGTTCCCGGTCGACGAAGCCTTGCCGCAGCGCAAGCCCGGCGTCTACGTGCTGACCGCGCAAGCGGTAAATGAAAATGACGAGGACAATTACAATTCGCTTGCCACGCAGTGGTTCGTCGTCTCCGACATCGGCCTGTCGACCTATACCGGCCAGGATGGCCTCAATGTCTTTGCCCGCTCGCTCGGAACCGCCAAGCCGATCGCCGGCGCCGAACTGACGCTGCTGGCCAGGAACAATGAAATTCTCGGCACAGCCACGTCGGACGCCGAAGGCCATGCTGTCTTCAACCCCGGCCTGACGCGCGGCGACGGCGGCATGGTGCCGGCCGTTCTGATGGCCAAGCAGGGCGACAACGATTTCGTCTTCCTCGACATGGGCCGCGCCGGCTTCGATCTGTCCGATCGCGGCGTCGCCGGACGCGCCGCACCGGGCGCGCTCGATGTCTATGCCTGGACCGAACGCGGCATCTACCGCGCCGGCGAGGATGTGCATGTCGCAGCCCTTGCCCGCGACGGCGCCTCCAAAGCGGTGGAAAACCTGCCGCTGACCTTCATCTTCACCCGTCCCGACGGCGTCGAGAACCGCCGCATCGTTGCCGATGGCGTCTCGGCCGGCGGCTATGCCGTCGACCTGCCGCTGGAAGCCAACGCCATGCGCGGCACCTGGACGGTGTCGATCTATACCGATCCCAAGCAGGCGGCCGTTTCCAGCCAGATGTTCCTGGTCGAAGACTTCGTGCCGGATCGCATCGAGTTCGACATGAAGTCCGACAAGCAGGAGATCGCACAGGGCGAAACCGCGACCATCGACATTGACGGCCGCTTCCTCTATGGCGCGCCGGCCGCCGGCCTCGCGCTCGAAGGCGAGCTGACGCTGTCGACGGCGCGCGACTGGGACCGTTTCGCCGGCTATTCGTTCGGCCTTGCCGACGAGCAGTCGGCCGAGCCTTCGGTCACCCCGTTCACCGGTCTGCCGGTGGTCGGCGACGACGGCAAGGCGACCTTCCGGGTCACGGTCGACCAATTGCCCGCGACCACCAAGCTGGTCGACGCCAAGGTCACGGTTCGCATGCGCGAAACCGGCGGCCGCGCCATCGAGCGCTCGCTCAACATCGGCATCCGCCCGCAAGGCCACATGATCGGCATTCGTCCCGATTTCGCCGACAATGAGGTGCCGCAGGGCGGCACCGCCAAATTCAGCCTCATCGCGGTCGATCCCGACGGCAAGCGCGAGACGCTGAAGGGCGCGCAGTGGTCGCTGGTCAAGGTCGAACGCAATTACCAGTGGTATCGCAACAACAACTCGTGGAACTACGAACCGGTCACCTTCACCAAGTCGATCGCCAACGGCCAGGTCGATCTCAGCGCCGATGCCGAGGCGACCGTGACGATGCCGGTCGACTGGGGCCAGTACCGGCTCGAGATCGAGACTGCCGATCCCGAGGGCCCGGCGACCAGCTATGAGTTCGACGCCGGCTGGTATGTCTCCTCGACCTCCACCGAAACGCCTGACGGGCTCGAGATCGCTCTCGACAAGGACAGCTATGCCGTCGGCGACGTGGCCAAGCTGAAAGTGTCGCCGCATTTTGCCGGCGAACTGCTGGTCACCATTGGCGCCGACAAGCTGCTCAAGACCGTCACGGCAACCATGCCGGCCGGCGGCAGCACGGTCGATATCCCGGTCGGTGACGACTGGGGCGCCGGCGCCTACATCACCGCAACCCTGTTCCGGCCCGGCGATGCGCAGGAAACCCGCATGCCGGCGCGCGCCATCGGCGTAAAATGGCTGACGGTCGACCCAGGCTCGAAAAAGCTCGCCGTCACCCTGACGCCGCCGGACAAGACGATGCCGCGCCAGCAGTTGTCGATCCCGGTTTCGGTCGCCGGCGTAGCACCGGGCAGCAATGCCTATGTGACGGTTGCTGCCGTGGATGTCGGCATTTTGAACCTCACCAACTACAAGGCGCCGGATCCGGAGGGCTGGTATTTCGGCCAGCGCATGCTCGGGCTTGAAGTCCGCGACATCTATGGCCGTCTCATCGACGGCTCGCTCGGCACCACCGGCAAGCTCAGGACCGGCGGCGACGGCGCCTCGATGCAGCCGCAAGGCAGTCCGCCGACCGAAAAGCTGGTCGCCTTCTTCTCCGGCCCGGTCCAGCTCGACGCCGACGGCAAGGCGAGGATCGACTTCGACATCCCGCAGTTCAACGGCACCGTGCGCGTCATGGCCGTCGCCTGGACCAAGGAGGCCGTCGGCCATGCCACGACCGATGTCATCGTGCGCGATCCGGTGGTGATCACCGCCGGCCTGCCCCGCTTCCTGGCGCCTGGAGATGCAGCGATCATGCGGCTCGATGTCGCCGACACCGACGGTCCGGAGGGCGACTATGCCCTGTCGATCGCCACGACCGGCGACCTCTCGACCGGCGACAAGCCCTTGCCCGAAAAGCTGACGCTGGCCAAGGGCAAGCGCCAGACGCTGACCGTGCCGCTGATTGCACAGACGGCGGGCAATGCCTCGATCACCATCAAGCTCGCCCATGGCGACGGCACCGCCGTCGAGCAGACGCTGTATGTTCCGGTGCGTCCGGCGCAATTGCCGGTCACCACCCGTCTGGTCGTCGACCTCAAGGGCAATGGCGGCTCGCTGCGCGTCGACAAGGAGCTGCTCGCGGCAAGCCTGCTCGACGGCGCCTCGATCAGTGTCGGCGTTTCGCAGGCTGCCGCCTTCGACGTGCCGTCGCTGCTGATGACGCTCGACCGCTACCCCTATGGTTGCGCCGAGCAGACCACCAGCCGCGCCATGCCGCTTCTCTACGTCAACGATCTGGCGTCCGGCGTTGGCATGCAAAGCGATCCCGAACTGCACGGCCGCGTGCAGGCCGCCATCTACAAGGTGCTGAGCTACCAGGCTTCGGCCGGCAGCTTCGGCCTGTGGGGTCCGGGCTCCGGCGATCTGTGGCTTGACTCTTACGTCACCGACTTCCTGACCCGGGCGCGCGAGCAGAACTACGACGTGCCGGCGCTGGCGATGAGCCAGGCGCTGAGCAATCTGCAAAACTCGGTCGGTTACGACCAGGACGTCCAGGATCGCGGCAGCGAAATCGCCTACGCGCTCTATGTTCTGGCCCGCAACAAGAAGGCCTCGGTCGGCGATCTGCGCTACTACGCCGACACCAAGCTCGAAGCCTTCTCGAGCCCGATGGCCGTCGCCCAGTTGGCGGCGAGCCTAGCGCTCTACGGCGACGCGCAGCGTTCGGAAGCAACCTTCCAGACGGCGCTGCAGCTGGCCAAGTCGACCACCGAATACGACTACTACCGGTCCGACTATGGCTCGCGGCTGCGTGATGGCGCCGCGATCCTGGCGCTCGCCGCCGAATCGAAGCCGGTGCCGACCATCGTGCCGGAGCTGATCCGGCTGGTGGCAAGGGAACGCGCCGATGCCCGCTGGACCAGCACGCAGGACGAGTCCTGGATGCTTCTGGCGGCCCGCGCGCTGAAGTCGGGCAACGACTCTATCACGCTGTCGGTCAACGGCGCGCCGCATGCAGGTGGATATTCCAACCACCTCAGCGGCACCGACATTGCCGACAGCCCGCTGACCATCGCCAACACCGGCGCCACGCCGCTGCAGGCGGTCGTCACCACGGTCGCCTCGCCGGTAGAGCCCTTGCCGGCCGGCGGCGACGGCTTCACCATCGACCGCACCTACTACAAGCTCGATGGCACCGAAGCCAACGTCACCGAGGCGACGCAGAACGAACGCTACGTGGTCGTGCTCAAGGTTTACGAGCAGAACCGCTGGCCTTCGCGCCTGCTGATCACCGACCTGTTGCCGGCCGGCTTCGAGATCGACAATCCGGGCCTTGTTTCCAGCGCCCAGCTGTCGAACTTCACCTGGCTGGCGCAAACCGACGCCGCCCATCTCGAATTCCGCGACGACCGTTTCGTCGCGGCATTCAATCCCAATGATGGCGATGGCGACCGTAACATCATGCTGGCCTATGTCGTGCGTGCGGTGACGCCGGGCACCTACGCCCATCCGGCGGCCACGGTGGAGGACATGTACCGGCCGCAATATTCGGCCCGCACCGCCACCGGCATGATGGAGATCAAGGCGCCGTAAGGCGCCTTGACGAAGATGAACACGCCGATGTCCGCGACCATCTCCTTCTCCCCGCTATGCGGAGAGAAGGAGCCGGCAGGCGGATGAAGGGCACCACCATGCTCTCCAGAAAATTTCTCCGTCGAACAGGCATCGCCGCCGCCTCCCTCGTCGGCCTTGCGGCGATCGCTGCCGCTTCTCTCTGGGAACTCGACCGCGCTTTTCCGCCGCCGCTGCCCGGAAGGCTCACCGTCTCCACCGAGGTCCAGGACCGCGACGGCCAGCTGTTGCGCGCCTTCGCCACGCCGGACGGTTACTGGCGGCTCGACACTCATCTCGACCAGGTCGACAAGCAGTTCGTCGACATGCTGGTCACCTATGAAGACAAGCGCTTTTGGGACCATGATGGCGTCGATGTGCTGGCGCTGGCGCGCGCCGCCGGCCAGTTCGCCACCAGCGGCCATATCGTCTCCGGCGGCTCGACCCTGTCGATGCAGCTTGCCCGGCTGATCGAGCCACGCGAAAACCGCAGCCTCGGCTCGAAGATCAAGCAGATGCTGCGCGCCATCCAGATCGAGCGGCGCCTGTCCAAGCAGGAGATCCTCGAACGCTACCTGACCTTGGCGCCCTATGGCGGCAATCTCGAAGGCGTGCGTGCCGCCTCGCTCGCCTATTTCGGCAAAGAGCCGAAGCGGCTGACCGTCTCGGAAGCAGCCCTGCTCGTCGCCTTGCCGCAATTGCCGGAAAAGCGCCGTCCCGACCGCAATCTCACCATCGCTCATGCCGCCCGCGACCGCGTGCTGACCCGCATGGTATCAGCTGGCCTGCTCGGCGAGCGCGAAGCCGCGCGCGCCGCACTAGACGATGTCTCGGGCCTGCGCCGCAAATTGCCGGCGCTGGCGCCACACGCCGCCTACGCCATGCTGCCCAAGGCCGTCCCCGGCAAGCCGCTGCAGCTGACGATCCGCAAAAGCGTCCAGCAAGGACTGGAGCAGGTGGCGCGCGATGCCGCGATCAAACTTGGGCCGCGCCTCTCCGTCGCCATGGTGATGGCCGATGCCCGCACCGGTGACATCCTCGGCGAAGTCGGCTCTGCCGATTTCTTCGACGCCAGCCGTTCCGGCTGGATCGACATGACCAGGATCGTGCGGTCGCCCGGCTCTACGCTTAAGCCGTTCATCTATGGCCTCGCCTTCGAGCAGGGGCTGGTGGCGCAGGAAATGCTGATCGAGGACAGACCGGTCGATTTCGGCGGCTACCGGCCGAAGAATTTCGACATGGGCTATCAGGGGGATGTCTCGATCCGCCAGGCGCTGCAGCTATCGCTCAACGTGCCGGCAATCCGCGTGCTCGACTCTGTCGGCCCGGCACGGCTGATGGCGCGCTTCCGCCAGGCCGGCGTCAGCCCGGTGCTACCGGTCAACGAGGCGCCGGGCCTCGCCATCGGCCTCGGAGGCGTCGGCGTAACGCTGCGCGATCTCGTCCAGCTCTATACCGGCCTCGCCAATGGCGGCAAGGCAAACACGCTGCATGACGGCACCGAGCCGGCCAATGCCGAGCGCACCACCGCCACCATCCTCGACGCCCAGGCGAACTGGCAGATCACCGACATATTGTCGGGCGTGAAGCCGCCCGAGGGCGCCTTGCAGCGCGGCATCGCCTACAAGACCGGCACGTCCTACGGCTACCGCGACGCCTGGTCGGTCGGCTTCGACGGCCGCTACGTGCTGGGTGTGTGGGTCGGCCGCGCCGATGCCGGTGCGGTGCCCGGCCTGTCCGGCTATGTCTCGGCCGCCCCCATCCTGTTCGAGGGCTTCGTCCGTTCAGGCCTCACCGCCGTCCCGTTGCCCAGCCAGCCGGCCGGCGTCGTCAAGGCCAGGCGCGAAGACCTGCCGGTGACATTGGCGCGCTTCGGCGCCGGCGCCGACGGACTGGTGCAGGCAGGCCCGACGGAACCGGCGCCAATGATCATTTTCCCGCCCAACGGCGCCCGCGTCGATCTCGCCACCAATTCCGCCGAGGCCTCGCCGCTGGTGCTGAAACTGCAAGGCGGCCGCGCGCCGTTCCGCTGGCTGGCCAATGGCAAGCCGCTCGTCGGCATCGACCGCCGCCGCACCGCGACCTGGCTGCCCGACGGCGCCGGCTATTCGACGCTCACCGTCATCGACGCCGTAGGACGCGCGGCAAGCGTGAAGGTGTTCGTTGAATAGATGGCGCCAAGCGATTCAGGGGATTGGGCTTCTTCGCCCGAGACCCGGCGCGAGGCACCCCCCAGGGGGGGGGGGGGGGGGGGGGCGCGCCGGGGGCGGGGGGGGGGGGGGGGGGGGGGGGGGGGGGGGGGGGGGGGGGTGGGCAGAGAAAGAAAGAGAGGGTGTGTTGTAGAAGACCC
>NZ_JAMYQI010000023.1:0-72425 GCF_040320805.1 Mesorhizobium sp. M0615
CCCCCCCCCCCCCGCCCCGCGGGGGGGGGGGGGCGCCGCGCGCCGCCCCCCCCGCGCCGGCCCCCCCCCCCCCCCCCCCCCCCCCCCGGGGGGGCGAGTCGGGGCGCCCCCCCCGGGGGCCCCCCCCGGGCGCAGGGAGATACGCCCTATTTCTTGATCACGGCGTTGGCCTTGCCAGCCGCTTCCTTCAAGCCTGCCTCGGGGTCGCCGCCGAGATAGATCTTCTGCATGGCATCCGAGGTGATCTGGGCGACTTCTTCCCAGCCGGGGATGACCGGTGCAAAGCGGGCGTCGGGCAGCAGCGCGGTGAACGCTGCCAGATCGGCATTGTTGACGTAATAGTCCATCTTGGCCTCTTCCTTGTTCACCGGCAGGAAGCCTTCCCCTTGCGTGAACTTGGCGCGCTGTTCGGTGGTGAACAGGAAGTCGAGCAGCTTCCAGGCCTCATCCTTGTTCTTGGAATTCTTGAACATGATGATGGAATCGGTGACGCCGTACGTGCCGCGCGCGCCGGTCGGTCCGGCGGGGATAGCGGCCACGCCATATTTCAGGTTCGGCGCCTCGTCCTTGATCTGGTTGGACAGGAAGGGCGCGGTGATCATCATGCCGACCTTGCCCTGCTTGAACAGGTTCTGGACGTCCTCGCGGTTGTTGGAGGTGACGCCGGGTTCCGTCAGGCCTTCGTCGATCATCGACTTGTAGAGCTTGGCGGCTTCGAGCGCGCCCGGCGTGCCGAGGCCCGACGTGCCATCCTTGTTGAGAATCTCGGTGCCTTGCGACCACATCGCATAGTAGTAATAGACGTCGGTCTCGATCTCCTTGCCCTGCAGGCCGAAGCCGAACGTGCCGGTGCCCAGCGCCTTGATCTTGCGCGCATCCTCCTGCAACTCGGTCCAGGTTGCCGGCGGGTTGGCGATTCCGGCCTTCTCGAACAATTCCTTGTTGTAGTACATGGCGCGCGCCGAAGCCGCGATCGGCAGGCCATAGGTCTTGCCCTCCATGATCGACGGCGACAGGAAGGTGTCGATGAAGCGGTCCTTGAAGTCTGGCTTGATGTAGGCGTCGAGCGGCTCGGCGACATCCTGCTGGACGAAATCGATCAGCCAGCGGGTGCCGATGATCGACAGGTCGGCATTGGTGCCGGCGGTGATGTCGGTGGTCAGCTTCTGCAGCAGCACGTCCCACGGCACAACTTCGAACTTGACGGTGATACCCGGGTTGGCTGCCTCGAATTCCTTTTTCACCGCTTCGAAATACGGGCCGGTCTTGGCGCTGTATTCGGCGACGGTTACGCGCACCTCGCCGGCATCTGCTTGGGCGGCCAGGGCGAGCAGGCTCATTCCGGCCATCAGGCCGACAGTCCATTTTGCAAGCTTCATTCGATCTCTCCCATTTGATTGGCGCCTGCGCTCTTGCGGCTTTCAGGCGGCCATGGCTTTATGTGACTTTCCTACATTATCCTTCATTTCACGCCGCGCAAGCGGATTATCCTGTTGCTTAATTACATTTCCTAAAATAGCGTTTTCCGACTATCGTGGATCCCAGGGAGGCGCGCAGGGTGGTTTCAACGGCCGAATTCGCGGGCAAGACCGTGCTGGTGACCGGCGCCGGCGGCGGGCTCGGCTCGGCTATTGTGGCGCTGCTGGCCCAACGAGGCGCGCGGGTCGTCGGCTGCGACCAGTCGCAAGATGCGTTGCGCAGCCCACACCTGGCGTCGCGTCACGCCTTCGACCTCCTCGACCGGGCTTCCATCGAGGCGGCGATACCAGCGATCCTTGAGAAAGATGGCGTTCCCGACATGCTGATCAACAATGCCGGCTGGACGCGCGCAGAGACGCTTGCCGCATTGACACCCGATAAGATTGAGCACGAGCTCGACCTCAATCTGACCGGGGTGATGCTGTTCGCCGATCCACTGATCAAGGCGATGGCCGCGCGCGGTTCGGGCAGCGTCGTCTTCATCTCTTCCGTCAACGCCATCGCCCACTTCGGCAACCCGGCCTATGCCGCAGCCAAGGCCGGCATCAATGCCTATGCCAAAGCGATCGCTGTGGAACTCGGCCGCAACGGGCTGCGCGCCAATGTCGTCTGCCCCGGCTCGATCCGCACCGCCGCATGGGACCATCGGCTGGCCAAGAACCCGGATGTTCTCGGCAAGCTCAAGCGGCTCTATCCGCTCGGCCGCATCGTCGACGCCACGGAAGTGGCCGAAGCGGTGGCCTTCCTTGTTTCGGATCGCGCATCGGGGATAACCGGCGCGGTGGTGCCGGTCGACGCCGGACTGACCGCCGGCTTCCTGCCCTTCATCGACGACATATTGGGAGCCTGACCATGACCGATGTCGAGTTCCGCGACCTGTCGAAATCTTTCGGACGCCATAAGATCCTCGAAAACATCAGCCTCGACATCAAGAGCGGCGAGTTCGTCGTGCTGGTCGGCCCTTCCGGCTGCGGCAAGTCGACCTTGCTGCGCATGCTGGCCGGGCTGGAGCCGATCACCTCAGGCGACCTCTTGATCGGCGGCGTGCGCGCCAACGATTTGCCGCCGCAACAGCGTAACATCGCGATGGTCTTCCAGTCCTATGCTCTGTTTCCGCACCTGAAAGCGGCCGACAATATCGGCTTTGGTCCCAAGATTCGCGGCGAAAGCCGCACGGCAATCGACGACAAGGTGAAAAAGGCGTCCGGCGTCCTCAACCTGTTCTCCTATCTCGACCGCTATCCCCGGGAACTGTCGGGCGGCCAGCGCCAGCGCGTCGCCATGGGCCGCGCCATCGTGCGCGAACCCTCGGTGTTCCTGTTCGACGAGCCGCTCAGCAATCTCGACGCGCAATTGCGCGTGCAGATGCGCACCGAGATCAAGGCGCTGCACCAGCGGCTGAAATCGACCATCGTCTACGTCACCCACGACCAGATCGAGGCCATGACCATGGCCGACCGCATCGTGGTGATGGACCGCGGCAAGATCCAGCAGGTCGGCGCACCGCTGGAACTCTACGACCGTCCCGCCAACAAATTCGTCGCCTCCTTCATCGGCTCGCCGTCGATGAGTTTTGTCTCCGGCGCCCTGAAGACGACGCCCGAGAAAAGCTGGTTCGAATCGGCCGGCGGAGGGCGACTGGCGCTCGGCAGCAAGACGGTGCCGGCTGGCAGCACGGTCGAGGCCGGCATACGGCCCGAACACTTCGTCATCGGCGAGGCTGTCGACGCGATGGCGATCAAGGTCGATGTCGTCGAGCCGACCGGCTCGGAAACCCATGTCTATGGCGCCATCGGCGCTGACACGGTGCGCGCCGTATTCCGCGACCGGGTTCAGGTCAAGCCGGGTGAACTGCTGCCGGTCTCGGTAGCGCCGGGCAACATCCATCTGTTCGACACGGCGACAGGCCTGCCGCTATGAGCGCCGGATGAAAACGAAAATACCACGATGAAGACGACAACCCAGAAATGAAAACGCCGGCCGACATCATCACGCGCCTGCAGCTGATGTCGCAGGACGGCACCAAATCGGACCGCCGCCTGGCCGGTCTCGTGCTCACCGATCTCGACTTTGCCTCCAAGGCGGCAATCTCGGAAATTGCCGCGCGCGTCGGCGTCAGCGAGCCGACAGTCACCCGTTTCTGCCGCAATCTCGGCTGCGAGGGTCTGCGCGATTTCAAATTCTACCTGGCGCAGGCGATCGCCATTGGCGGCCAGTATCTATCGCCCGAACCGCTGAACCGGGACGCGCGCGAGCAGCGCATTGCGTCGGCCATCACCGAAGCGGCAATCGCCGCCATCCAGCGCGCCAGCGAAAACCTCGACATGAAGACGCTGGTGGGCGTGGCCGCGCGCATCGTCAGTTCGGGCAATGTGCTGTGCATCGGCTCCGGCGGCATTTCCTCGATGATGGCGACCGAGATGCAGAACCGGCTGTTTAGGCTGGGCGTGCCGGTGCTGGCGCAGATCGACGGGCAGTTGCAGCGCATGTATGCCGCGGTCGCTACGTCGGAGACGACGTTGATCGCGTTCTCGGTGTCCGGCTATGCTCGCTCGGTGATCGACGCCGTGCAGGTTGCCCAGCAATATGGCGCCACCACAATCGCCATCACCCCGCCGGAGTCAGCGCTCGCCAAGGCCGCCGACACTGTCGTCCAGTTCCAGTCGCTGGAGGACGGCAACATCTACAAGCCGACCTCGTCGCGCTATGCTCTGCTGTCGATCATCGACATGATCGTCACCTCCGTGGCCGAAACGCGCGGACCCAGGGTTCTCGAAAACCTGCGCCGCATCAAGCAGAGCGTGAACACGCTGAAGGTCGACGATCCGAAGTTGCCGCTGGGGGATTGAGAGTGGGGCGGAAACTGCCAATCTCCCCCCTCGTGGGGGAGATGTCCGGCAGGACAGAGGGGGGCGCTGTTCCGCCGACAGATCAAGGGGCTGCATGCCGCAACGCTGGATCTTCGATCAGCCGCTGAGCGCCCCGATACGCTGCGCCAGCACCGCCGGATCACCCCCGACACGCACGGTCTTCAGCCGCGCCGTGCCGCCTGCAATGACCGACACGACCGATGCCGGAACGCCCAGCGCCTTGGCCACCAGCCGTTCCAGCGCCGCATTGGCCCGGCACGGCGCGCACGCGCGCCTTCAAATGGCTGCGCCCGCCGACGGAGGTTCGACGGCTTCGAGCCTGTCCACCGAAGACTTGGGTGTCAGCCGGATAAACAGGTCGATGCCGTCGGCGCGCAAGCGGAATGGCGCGCTCATGCCATCGTCAGGCTCACAGGACCAGCGGCGCTATCGTGGTGAGAATGAGCTGCCTGAGAAAGAACAGGAGCAGAAGCAGGATGATCGGCGAAATGTCGACGCCGCCGAGGTCGGGCATGAACCGACGGATCGGCCGCAGCGCCGGCTCGGTCAGCCGGTAGAGCATGTTGCCGATGCTGCCGACAAATTGATTGCGCGAGTTGACGACGTTGAACGCATAGAGCCAGGAAAAGATCGCCGAGGCGATGATGACCCACCAGTACAGGTCCAGCGCCATGACGATTGTTTGAATGAGGGCGAGCATGCCGGTCTCCGATTGTTGCCGACATGTAGCCATTGCGCGCCAAACCGGCAAGGGCCGGTCGCCTATAAGCACCGGGCACAAGGGATTTCGGCAAAACCCCGCCTTGACAGGAAACCGCCGCCTTCGATAAATGCGCCATCCGCTGGACGGGGCTGTAGCTCAGCTGGGAGAGCGCGTCGTTCGCAATGACGAGGTCAGGAGTTCGATCCTCCTCAGCTCCACCAGCGGAATTTTCCTGCCTGTCGACACATCTAAGTTCCGAGACGTCTCGTCAAAGCCCCGCCTTCGCTGCGAGATAGGGCGCCAGGGCAAGCGAGTAGCTGGCGGTCAGATGATGACTGTCCCGCCAGACGATGATGTTGCCGACAACTGCCGGGCATAGTTGCGGCCCGCAAATGGCATCGAGCATATCGATGGCGCGCACATTTTTCTGTCCTTCCGCGGCCAGCGCCAACACGTTGCTCCGCTCAATATCGCTCAGTTTGGTGACGCATTTCGTTGGGGTCGAACTCAGGCATTCGCCCGGGTCGAATTTCATATAGGGCGTGTTGCGGATGGCAACGATTTGCGAGCCGGCGTCCGTCAGCCCGCCCCAGAGACTTCGCAGCCCCTCGATCATCACGTCTTGCTGAACCGCTCCGTAATTGGACTGGCTGGTGAAGATCAGATCCGGTTTCAGCTTTAGGATCTCGGCCAGCACCTTTTCGTGCCACTGCGCGCATAAGACGTTGGGTTTGCCATCCGCCGTGATGGCCACGCGGGTGAATGGGCAGGCGGATTTTGTAAAGGTAACCAGTTTGAAGTTGCGGTCCTTTGCGATCTTGTCCAGTGCCGGCACCCACTGGGCTGCATGAGAATCTCCCACCAGAACCATTGTTTTCGCACCCGTGGGATCGCCTAGAGAGCATCGTTTGGGCTCCGAGCTTTCCTCCTGGTGGCACTTCCTTGCATACACGACCGGCACGTCCCGCCTCAGCCGGGCCAGCGGCGGCAGAAGGTTCACACCGTCCGGGACCACGGCGCCGGAGACGAGAGCGGCGGGCCCAGGGTAGGAAGGCGTGCCGATCAGCGCGGTGTCGATGCGTTCGGTCTTCAGAAAGAGCAGCAGGCTGCCGGATGCGGCCACGCATGTGAGAACCGCCGCGGTGCCGTATCCCAGCGGCTTCCACCAGGCGCCGCCCCGAGCTTGCCGGTAGCGCTGCTCAACATATCGATAGGACAGATCCGATAGAAGCAGGGTCGCCGCAATCAGGCCGAAACCGCCGGCAAGGGTCAGCGAATGACCCTGCGCCTGGGAGATGGTGATCAGCGGCCAATGCCATAGATAGACCGAGTAGGAGCGATCGCCGATGAAACGAAGTGGCAACGAATCGAGCCCACGAAACCGGCCGACTTCAACCTCGCCAGCCAGGATGACCAGCACTGTGGCCAAGGTCGGCAACAACGCACTGACGCCGGGAAATGGAGTTGCAGCGGAAAACAGCAAGGCGGACGCAACGATGCCCAGGATGCCGGCGATCGCCAGCCACTGTCTAGTGAGTGCCGCCAGTCGAAACTGGTGTTCGGTCAGCACCAGCAGACCACCCAGCGCCAATTCCCACAGGCGGGTATGGCTGACGAAATAGGCCTGGGCCGGATCCGTCGCCGTCAAAACGACAGAGGCAACAAGTGATGCCGCGAAAATGAGCGACAACGCCCCGATCAAGCAGGCCCTCAGCGGAAGGTCACGGCGGCGCGCCAGCCAGATCACGCCGATCATCACCAACGGCCAGGCGATGTAGAACTGCTCTTCGATGGAAAGCGACCAGTAGTGTTGCACCGGGCTCGGCAAGGTGTCGGCCTCGAGATAGCTGACCGCAATCGAGGCCAGCCGCCAGTTCTCGACATAAAGAGCGCTCGCCACGATCTGGTTGCCCATTTCCTCCCAGCGCGCCTTTGAGATGAAAAGCAGCGTGCCCAGCAATGCCACCAGCAGCACCAGGGTTGCTGCCGGCAACAATCGTCGCACCCGTCGCGAGTAGAATTCGATCAGTGAAATCCGGCCGCCGCGCAGCGCCATCTGCGCCAGCAGGCCCGTGATCAGATAGCCAGAGATGACGAAAAAGACGTCGACGCCGACATATCCGCCAGGCAGCACATCCGGCCATATGTGATAGACCACGACAAGCGCGACCGCCAAGCCGCGCAGCCCCTGTATTTCGGGTCGAAACCGACGGTTCTGATCGATTGTCACCGGATATCCCCAACAGTCTCAGCCGGCCTGGATCAACCGGCCAGTCCCCGCCACGATCTTCATAAGGGCAGAGTGCCGTGAGGCAAGAGCCGATCGCAGCAGTTCATTCCCTTTCCGTCTCCAGTCCGCTCACCAGCGTGCCGACGAAACCTAGCAGCTCACTTTCGAGATCGGTGGACGCCAGGCCAATGAAACGGTCTTCGAGCGAGATGGCGACGATCCCATGCACGGCGGAGAACAGCGTGCGCGCGCGGGCCAAAAGCTCCGGCGTTGCCGCCGCCGGGAGCAGCGCCGCCAGCGGCTCGACCAGATGCTGGATCAGCACGGCATGTTCGGCCAGATGCCATCCGGGCACCGCCACGCCTGGCGCCATGCGATGCTCGAACAGCGCCTTCCACGCCATGCGATTGCCGCGGGCGAAGCCGAGATAGGCCTTGGCCAGTGCCTTCAGCTTGGCCCTTGGCTCGGCCGCGCCGGTCGCCTCTTGTTCCAACGCCGCCCCAAGTCTTGCCAGCGTGATCGAATTGACATGCAGGATGAGCTCGTCCAGGTCGGCGAAGGCGGTGTAGAGCGCGCCCAGCGCGCAGCCGGCATCGGCCGTGATGTCGCGCGCACGCAGACCGGCGAGCCCCGAGGACTGGATGCGCGCTTGCGCGGCCTCGATCAGCCTGCCTTTGAGGTCCTCGCGTTTGGCGTCCCGTTTTGCGGTCATTAACCTTCTCTTATGCGCAATCATGAACACCGTTCATTTTCTCCTTGAACGCCGTTCACAATGTGCTACTTTGCCTCATGAACAACGTTCATAGAGGAGAAACGGAAATGTTGAAACAGTTTTTTGCTCTCGTTCGCGGCCGAAGCTACGAAGCCGCCGAGGCGGTCGTCGACCGCAACGCGCTGATAATCCTGCGCCAGCAGATCCGCGATTGCGCCGACGCTATCGCGGCCGCCCGCCGGGCGGTTGCAATTGCCATCGCCCAGAACGAACAGGAAGTCGCGCAGTTCAAGAAGCTTGTCCTCCGCATCGACGATTTGGAAAAGCGCACGATCGCCGCGATCGAGCAGGGACAGAATGAACTGGCCCGCGAAGCCGCCGAAACCATCGCCATGCTGGAAGCCGAACGCGACGCCTCCGCCGAGGCGCAGAAAAGCTTCGGCACCGAGATCGAGCGTCTCAAGCGGATCATCCGCGTCTCCGAAATGCGCCTGCGCGAATTGCAGCGCGGCCAGCGCATCGTTGCCGCGGTCGACTCGACCCAGCGCCTGCGAGAAAGCGCGCCCGGCTCCAGCCTGTCGGCGCTCAGGGACGCCGAGGAGACGCTGCTGCGCCTGCGCACCAGGCAAAAGCAGATCGACGCCACCGCGGCCGCCATGGCCGAGATGGAACAGTCGGGCGATCCTGCCGCGGTCTCAGAGAAGCTTGCGGCCGCCGGCTGCGGCGCGCCGCTGAGAAGCAGCGCCGACGCCGTGCTCGAACGGCTCACGAAGACCATGACCAAGCCGGCCTGATCGTACCCGGCCTGATTGTTATCCAGTCTGATTGTATCCGGCCTGATTGTATCCAGCCTGAAACAGACCCACGCCCAACCAACCTAACCTTGAAACGAAAGGACCATATCGATGACCCCGAACACCTATTCCCCCAAGGACTCAAGCGCCTGGAAGACCTTCACCATGGCCAGTTTCGCCGTTGCCGCCACAATGATGGCCGGCGGCATCTACTTCATGGAGGCGAGCTTCGCCGCCAAGGGGTTTTATGCCATGGCCGCCATCATGCTCGTGCACACCTCGATCACCATCACCAAGACACTGCGCGACTCGGAAGAGGCAAGCCGCTTCATCAACCGGCTGGAAGACGCCAAGACCGAGAAGTTGCTGATGGAAGTCAGCCGCAGTAACGAAGTGTAACCGGGTTCCCGCTAAACAAGGCTCAACGCGCAAGACCGCTGATCAATCCAGTCAGGATTTTCACCGGTCTTGCCCAATGGAAGTCGCCGCTATGGAAATCGCCCCGATCAACCGACCGACAGCTCATCTGATGACCTCCAGGCGCTTTGCGCCCTTGTTCTGGACGCAGTTCCTGTCCGCCTTCAACGATAATTTCCTCAAGAACACGCTGGTGTTCCTTATTCTGTTCACGCTGGCGGCGGACCAGGCGGCATCACTGGTCACCTTGGCGGGCGCCGTCTTCATGGCCCCCTTCCTGCTCCTGTCGGCGCTCGGCGGCGAGCTCGCCGACCGCTTCGACAAGGCTCTCATAGCCAAGCGTCTGAAATTCGCCGAGATCGCCGCGGCGGGTGTCTCCGTCGTCGGCATCGCCCTGTCGTCCATTCCCGTGCTGATGACGGCGCTGTTGATGTTCGGCGTTATCTCGGCGCTGTTCGGACCGATCAAATACGGAATCCTGCCCGATCACCTCGAACGCAAGGAACTGCCCAAGGCCAACGCCTGGATCGAGTCAGCCACGTTTGCCGCGATTCTCGGCGGCACCATAGCCGGCGGCGTCGTTTCCGCCGATGGCATCGGCGTCGCGGTGTTCGGACCGATCATGATGGCGCTCGCCGTCGGTTGCTGGCTCGTCAGCCGCTATATCCCGTCCACCGGTTCGGCGGCGCCCGACCTTGTCATCGACAAGAACATCTTCCGCTCGACCTGGCGCCAGGTCGCCGAATTGCGCACCGACACGCGCATCTGGCGCGCCGGCCTGATGACGTCGTGGTTCTGGCTGATCGGCGCCATCGTGCTCTCGCTCCTGCCGGTCCTGATCAAGGATTCGCTCGGCGGCAACGAAATGGCCGTCACCGTCTACCTCGCCGTGTTCGCCGTCTCGATCGCCATCGGTTCGGCCATCGCCGCCTGGATGTCGCAGGGCCGCATCGTGCTGTTGCCGGCACCGGTCGGCACGGCGCTGCTCGCCCTGTTCGGCCTGCATCTCGCCTGGACCATCTCCGGCATGACGCCGTCGCCCCAGGCGGAAACCCTTGGCGCATTCTTCGCCGGCCCAAACACGATCCGCGTCGCCATCGACCTCGCCGGCATGGCCATTGCAGCCGCTTTCCTGGTGGTGCCGACCTTCGCCGCCGTGCAGGCCTGGTCGCCCGAAGCGCGGCGCGCCCGGGTCGTCGCCGCCGTCAGTATCGTCAATGCCGGTTTCATGACTGGCGGCGGCATCATCATGGCCCTGATCCAGACGAAGGTCTCGACCGGCGGCATCCTGTTCGGCCTCGTCGCGGCCAATGCGATTGCCGCCTGGCTGATGCTGAAATATTTGCCGACGAACCCCTTCCGTGACTTCGTCTCCATCCTGTTCCGCGCTTTCCTGCGCCTCGAAGTCGAGGGTATGGAAAACCTCAAGGCGGCCGGCAAGGCGCCGATCCTGGCGCTCAACCATGTCAGCTTCCTCGACGGTCCGCTCGCCTTGACGCTGACCGATGAGGAGCCGGTCTTCGCCATCGACTACACCATTGCCCAGGCCTGGTGGATGAAGCCGTTCATGAAACTTGCCCGCGCTTTGCCGCTCAACCCGGCCAAGCCGATGTCGACCCGCACGCTGATCAAGATCGTGCAGGGCGGCGATCCGCTGGTGATCTTCCCGGAGGGACGCATCACGGTGACCGGCGGCCTGATGAAGGTCTATGACGGCGCCGCCATGGTTGCCGACAAGACCGGCTCGATGGTTGTGCCGGTGCGCATCGACGGGCTGGAGAAGACCTACTTCTCGCGGTTGAGCTCGCAGCATGTGCGCCGCCGCCTGTTCCCGAAGGTCAAAGTGACCATTCTGGAACCGGTCAAGCTCGAGGTGCCGCAAGAGCTGAAGGGCCGCAAGCGCCGCGCCGCGGCGGGTTCCGCGCTCTACCAGGTGATGTCGGATCTCGTTTTCCGCACCCAGGACATCGACAAGACCGTACTGGAAAAGATCATCGAGACGGCGAACGAACGCGGCATGAATCAGCTCGCAGTTCAGGATCCGATCACCGGTTCTCTCAGCTACAGCAAGCTGCTCACGGCTGCCGCCGTGCTTGGTGAGAAGTTCCAGAACCTTTATGCCGACCAGCAGACGCTGGGCATCATGCTGCCCAACGCCAACGGCTCTTGCGCGACGCTGCTCGGCGTCATGTCCGCCGGCAAGGTTCCGGCGATGATGAACTTCACCGCAGGTGCTGCCAATATTCTGTCCGCCTGCAAGGCCGCCGAAGTCCGCACCGTGCTGACGTCCCGCGCGTTCGTCGAACAGGCAAAGCTCGGCGCTGTAGTCGAGGAACTCGGTCGCTCGGTCGACATCGTGTGGCTCGACGATCTCAGAAAGACCATCAGTCTCAAGGATAAGCTGCTCGGCTTGCTGCGCAAGTCGACGCCGCGCGCGAAACGCAAGCCCGGCGATGCGGCGGTGATCTTGTTCACCTCGGGTTCGGAAGGCACGCCGAAGGGCGTCGTTCTGACCCACCGCAACATCCTGGCCAACGCCGCCCAGGCGGCGTCGCGTATCGACTTCCATTCGGGCGACAAGGTGTTCAACGTGCTGCCGATCTTCCACTCCTTCGGCATGACCGCGGGCACGGTGCTGCCGTTGATCTCCGGCGTGCCGGTCTATTTCTACCCCTCGCCGCTGCACTACCGCCTCGTGCCGGAACTGATCTACGGCTCGAACGCGACGATCATCTTCGGCACCGACACCTTCCTCTCCGGCTATGCCCGCACCGCGCACCCCTACGACTTCCGCTCGATACGCTATTGTTTTGCCGGCGCGGAGCCGGTCAAGACAGCGACGCGCATGACCTATATGGAGAAGTTCGGCGTCCGCATACTCGAGGGCTATGGCGTCACCGAGACGGCGCCGGTGATCTCCATCAACACGCCGATGTACAATCGCTCTGGAACCGTCGGCAAGATCATGCCCGGCATGGAATACCGCCTCGATCCGGTCCCCGGCGTCGACGAAGGCGGCCGGCTGTTCGTGCGCGGCCCCAATGTCATGGCCGGTTATCTCCGGGCCGAGAAGCCCGGCGTGCTCGAACCGCTGGAGGACGGCTGGCATGATACGGGCGACGTCGTCGCTATCGACGAAGGCGGCTTCATCACCATTCGCGGCCGCGCCAAGCGCTTCGCCAAGATCGGCGGCGAGATGATCTCGCTCGCCGCTGTCGAAGCGCTGGCCGGCGAATTGTGGAAGGGCTCGCTGTCGGCGGTCGCCACGGTGCCCGACGCGCGCAAGGGCGAAAAGCTGATCCTCATCACTGAGGCATCCGGCGCCACACGAGCGGAATTCCTCGCCTACGCCAAGGCCAACGGCGCCATGGACCTGATGGTCCCGGCCGAAGTGCGGGTGGTCTCAAAGGTACCGGTCCTTGGCTCCGGCAAGCTCGACTTCGCCGCCGTGACAAAAATGGTGCGCGACGAAGAGGCCTTGAAGACCAAGGCCGCCTGACCCGGCTACGGCAACGGGCCGACGCAAGAGCCGGCCCGTTCAGTATGATCAACCCTTCGCATGCCGCTGCGAGATCAGCATCGCCATGCGCTGGACTGCCCGCAGCTCCATTTCCACGCCCGGCGACGATGCCAGCGCCGGCATGTTGAGCGCCACCACGGTCAACGGCTCGAGCGTCGCCAGCAGCACATGGGTCGCCTCAAATTTCTCGAACAGCCAGGCAAGCTGCTCGCGTATATCCTGGTCGACTGGCGCCCCCGGCTGCGTATCGGCGAGCGAGCGCACGGGCTCCTGCTCCAGTGCACGGGCCAGCACCTTCAGGTCGAAATCACCGAGGTCGGCTGCCGGCAGGATCAGCGCACCGTCGACTAGGATATGGCTCTGCAGGCCGCGCAGGAAGCGCGCCGAATCGGTGAGATCACCCTCGGCCATGTGTTTCAGCAACGAGTCGCGGCGCTTCTCCGCATTGAGGCTGACGCTGTCATTGTAGATGACCGCCAGCAGCGTTGCGGAAAGCACGATCACCACGCCCTGCACACTGCCGCGCCAGCCGAGATCGTCGATGCCGCCCAGCGCCAGCCCGGCAAACATCGAACTCAGCGCAATGACGGCGAAGGCGCCGATCGTGTCGCGATGGCCGAGGCTTGCCCGCCCAAGGCCGATCGTCAACCAGCACAGGAACAGGATGGCGATGCCGCCGAGCCGCACCGGCACTTCGAACAGGCCGGGCCGATAGTCGGTGACCATGAACGGAAGGATCAGCAGCAGCGACAGCGCCATGCGCTCGACGGTGCGGTTTTCGGCCGCCGACAGGCTGTCGCGATCGCGCGTCATCACCAACCAGCCGATGGCGAGAAAACCTCCGAACTGGAAGGCAAGTAGTACCGCCATTCGCCATGGTTCAGCGAAACGTGCCGGGATCGGCGCCAGAAGGAAGAACAGCAGGGCACCGCCAGCGGCGAACAATTTGAGAGCGAACGGCGCGTGCCGGCGCAGCAGGCCTTCGGTCAGCAGCAGTGCGGCCAGCGGCAGCAGACCCGCCGCCGTGATGGTGACGAACCGGAAAAAGGCAAGACCCGTGGTCCAGTCGAGGATGCGGCAGGCAAGCAGCACTGCCAGCACCTTGAGGCCGAATAGAAAGCGCCGCGACAGCGGATCGCCCGTGTCGCGCCCGCCTATGATCGATATCACGACAAGCAGGCCAACCAGCGCCGCTAGCGAGGTGATGGTGTCGGCGACGAGCGTGCCGTCGAGGTTCATCATCGGCCGGCTGCCATCAGCTTGCGGATAAACCGAGACGCCACGAATGAAGCCATCAGCGTGTCCATGGTCTCAGCACATTCCATTGGCGGGTGCTATCGGCCCAGTGAACCACCGGCAGCACCAGCCGCTGCAGCGTGGCGGCCGCGCCGGCCACGGCAAGTGCTGCAAGCGAGCGGCGCGGAACCGTGTCGGCGAGAAAGGTGCGCGCCGACTGGAAGCTCATCTGGCCGATCTGCAGCACATCGTCGCCGCGCCCGTAGTCGAGTTCCTTGCGGCAGAACTCGTTAAAGGTCTCCTCGCGGTGCTTGGCCGTCTCGTCGAAGGTTTTCTTCAGATCGTCCGAGCCGCCCGTATAGGCATTGGTGATGACGAAACGCTCTTCGTCGAAACCCGCTTCGGGGCCGACGCCGAAGACATGGCGGTGCCGCGCCATGATCTGCCGCGCCAAAAGCACATGGGTCAGCGAGCGCCGCGCGCCGGCATGCGGTCCGGGAAACACATTGCTGAACGCCTCCGCGACCATGCCGACGACGGCCGGCACCTGGCTGACGTTGGAGATCCAGATCGGCCTGAACTGGTTGCGCAAAAACATCAGGAAGCAGGTCAGGCCGTAGAGGATCCAGCTGAGACCACGGCTGCGCTCGTCCGGATCGATCATGACCAGACCGAGGTGCAAGACTTCATAGGGCTTGCCGGCCAGCGAAATCTCCATCAGCGCCAGCGCGTTGAAGGCGATCGGCCGCCCGTCGCTGCGGCGATAGACGATGGTGATGATGGAATGTTCCAGCCGGCTGCGGTCACCGGAAAACACGCCATAGGTCAGGCTGCCGAACTTCAGTGTCTTGGACGCTACCAGCCGCAGATCGCTGCTCAGCTGCTCCAGTTCGGCAGCCTTCATCCAGCGCCCGGGCCGCTCCACGACACGCGTCTCGTAGTCGGCGGATACGCGCATGCGCACATCCATGAACCGACCCGGCAGCAGCTGCAGAACCGCCTTGAGCACTGTTTTCCCCCAGGGCAAGAACGCCGACCGTATAGTGGCCGTCATCTACCTAAGGCGTGGTAAACCCGAGATGACAAGTCCTGGTTGTGCTTAACAAGGTAAAGCTGCAATCGCCAGCCAGTGCGGGCTCAGCTTTCCGCAGCAACCAGATGGCCGCCTCCGACATCGTTCAGCGCCAGCTTCAGCGGCGCCTCCCCGATCCTGCGGGTGGCGCTCGGGATTTCCTGGTCGAGGCGCGCGAAGCGCGTTCTGCGCTGCGCCGGATCGGGCACCGGCACGGCGTCGATCAGCCGCCTGGTGTAGGGATGGCGCGGGTTGGAAAACACCTGGTCGCGCGTGCCCATCTCGACGATCTGGCCGAGATACATGACGGCAACGCGGTCGGAAATGTTCTCGACCACCGCCATGTCGTGCGAGATGAAGAGATAGGCGACGCCGAATTCGCGCTGCAATTCCTTCAGGAGATCGAGCACGCGCGCCTGCACCGAAACGTCGAGGGCCGAGACGCTTTCATCGGCGATGATCAGTTTTGGTCGGAGCGCCAGCGCCCGTGCAATGCAGACGCGCTGGCGCTGGCCACCGGAGAATTCGTGCGGGTAAAGCTCCATCTGGTCGGCCGACAGGCCGACGCGCTCGAACAGCGCCGCGACCCGTTCCCGGCGCTCGTCCTTCGAGGCGATGCCATGGATCACCAGCGGCTCGGCGACGAGCTCGCCGACGCGCATGCGCGGATCGAGCGAAGCGAAGGGATCCTGGAAAATCATCTGGACGTCACGGCGCACCGCCTTGCGCTCGTCGCGGCCAAGACCGGAGAGATTGCGCCCGCCAATGACGATGTCGCCGCTATACGGCGCCAGTCCGGCCAGCGCCTTGGCGGTCGTCGACTTGCCGCAGCCGGATTCGCCGACCAGAGCAAGCGTTTCGTTGGGCGCGATCGAGAAGCTGACGCCCTCGACGGCGTGGACGCGGCGGGTGACCTGGCCAAAGATGCCGCCACGCAGATCGAAGCGGACATGCAGGTCGTTGATCTCGGCGACATTGGCCGGTTTCAAGACGTCAATCGCATCCCTGGATTTCTGTCGACCGACGCCACTGCCGATGCGCGGCACGGCAGCCAGCAGTTCGCGCGTATAGTCGGCCTGCGGCTGGACAAAAATATCCGATGTCGTGCCTTCTTCGACCATGCGGCCGTCGCGCATGACGATGACCCGGTCGGCCATTTCGGCAACCACGCCCATATCGTGGGTGATCAGGATGACGCTGGTGCCATGCTGGCGCTGCAGGTCGCGCAACAGCTCCAGCACTTCGCCTTGCACGGTGACGTCGAGCGCCGTCGTCGGTTCGTCGGCGATCAGCACGTCGGGCTCGAGCGCCAGCGCCATGGCGATCATCACCCGCTGGCGCATGCCGCCGGAGAGTTCGTGCGGAAACTGCTTTAACCGGCTTTCCGCCTCCGAAATGCGCACCGCCTTCAACGCCTCGATGGCGCGCCGGCGGGCTTGCGCCGACGACAGGCTGGTATGCGCCTCGATTGATTCGGTGAGTTGCCGGCCGATCGACAGAACCGGGTTGAGCGAGGTCATCGGCTCCTGGAAGATCATGGCGATGCGGTCGCCGCGAATGCGCCGCATCTGGCGTTCGTCGAGGGTTGCTAGGTCGGTGTCGCCCCGATTCCCATCCCGAAGACGGATCATGCCTGACGATATGCGCGCCGCCGGCTGCGGCAAAAGCTGCATGATCGCCAGCGCGGTCATCGACTTGCCGGAGCCGGATTCGCCGGCAATGCAGAGCGTCTCGCCGCGCGCCAGCGTCAGCGACAGGTTGGAGACGACATCGCGCTCGCCGTCCTCGCCGCGCACGCTGACGGAGAGGTTGGCGATGGAGAGGACGGGGGTGTCGGCGAGGGTCATTGTGGGTGGAGCCCTGCGACGGATTGGTTCCGTCGCACCATTCGCACAAACCTTGGCGCTGCCCCCCACCCGGACGTCCGGTCCGACCTCCCCACAAGGGGGAGGTAGGGCGGCAGCGCTTTACCCTCCGCCTTGTGGGGAGGGTCGCTGCGAAGCAGCGGGGTGGGGGTGCAGCGCCGACCTGACATCATTCAAACACGCAACGCGGAAAATAGAACGACACCACCCAATTCGGCATGTCGACGATCTCGCTGATGCGCAGATCACCACACACCGAGGCCAGCATATAGGCCTCGACCGGATCGATCTGGTAACGCCCAGCGAGCAGATCGACCATCTGCGCCACCGCCTCCTTCGCGCCCGCCATCAGATCCGGCCCAATCCCCGTCGTCACCTCGTAACCCTTGGCGTCGAGATGGCGCGTCACCGGGCCCGGCGTGGTGAAGCGCGGCGTCTTCAGCCTGGCGTCCTTGACAAGGTCGAGCTTGAGCACGACGTCCATCGGGCTCTCGATCGCCGTGCCGCAGACCTCGCCATCGCCTTGTGCGGCGTGCGTATCGCCGACCGAGAACAGCGCGCCGGCCACCTCAACCGGCAGATAGAGCGTCGTGCCGGCAGCGAGATCGCGGATGTCGAGATTGCCGCCGACCCGCCGTGGCGGCACCACCGAGTGAAGCCCCATCTCAGCCGGCGCATTGCCGATGGTGCCGGCGAACGGCTTCAGTGGCACGCGCGCGTTTTTCCCGAACAGCGCCGGTTCGAGCGCGGCTGCATCGTATTTCCAGATGTTCAGCGCCGGTTCCGTGAAGTCATCGGCGAGCAGGCCGAAACCGGGAATGTTCGCCGTCCAGCCGAAGCCGGACGGTTTGAACATCTCGATCGTCACCTTGAGCGCGTCACCCGGCTCGGCGCCCTCGACGAAGATCGGCCCGGTCACCGGGTTGACCCCGGCGAAGTCGAGCTTGACGATTTCGGCGACCGTGCTGTCGGCGTTCAGCTGGCCGCCGGCGGCATCGAGGCACTGGAACTCGATGGTCGCGCCGGGCGCCACCCGCTCGGCCGGGATAAAGGAATTGTCCCAGCCGAAATGGTGATGGCGCCCATGGATGGTGTAGTCGCAGCTATTGCACATCTTTTACGTACACATTGTCATAGTTGATCGGGATATGGACCGGGTCGACATAGAGGTTGTCGGCGCCGCCCATTCGGGCGGATTTCATGGTGAAGCGCTGTTCGTTGAAGACCGGCGCCCAGGGCGCGTCTTCCATCACCTTGTCGTAGATGGCGCTCCACATCTTGTCGCGTTCGCCGGCCTTTGCCGGGTCGACCACAGAATCCGCCTCGGCCGCCTTAGCGTCGAGGTCCTTATTGCAGTACCACGACCAGTTCCAGCCGCCCGGCACCGCGCCGGCGCAGCCGAGGATCGGGCCGTAGAAATTCGACGGATCGGGGAAGTCGGCGATCCAGGCCATGCCGCCCGACCAGATCATCGGCGCGCCGGCCTTGTCACCGCCGGCGGCGATGACATTGGCCTGCGCCAGCGACTGGATGCTGGCCTTGATGCCGATGGCCGCCAGGTCCTGCTGGATCGCCTGGGCAATGCGCGGGTTGGGATCGGTGTTCATGGCGAACAGCTGCGTGTCGAAACCATCGGGATGACCGGCCTCGGCCAGCAGCGCCTTGGCCTTGGCTACGTCATAGGGATAACCTTTGTATTCCTTGTCGTAGCCCGGCATCGACGGCGGCAGCGGCTGGTTGGCCGGCACGGCGCGGCCGTTGATGATCTGGATGATGCGCGCCTTGTTGAGCGCCATGTTGACGGCCTGACGCACCTTCACATTGTCGAACGGCGCCATGGTAGTGTTCATGGTGACGTAGCCGGTGTGCAGCTGACCGCCTTCGACGACGCGCGCCTTCTGCTCGGGATCGGCCATCACCTCCTGGAATTTTGCCGGCGGAATGCCGTCGCCGGGCACATCGATCTCGCCCTTCTGCAAGCGCAGCAGCGCCACGATCGGTTCCTGGCCGATCTCGAAGGTGATCTTGTCGAGATGCGGCAGGCCCTTGTGCCAGTAATCCGCATTGCGCTCGAAGACGATGCGTTGGCCGAGTGTCCACTCGGCGAGCTTGAAGGCGCCGGTGCCCACCGGATGCTTGCCGAAATCGGCGCCATATTTCTCGACCTCTTCCTTCGGCACGACATGGGCGAAATTGATGGCCATGACATGCAGGAAGGTGGCGTCGGGCCGGGTCAGCTCGAACTTCACCGTGTAGGGATCGACGACGGTGACGCCGGAAAGGCCTTCGGCCTTGCCGGCAGCGACATCGTCATAGCCCTTGATCGAGCCGAAGAAGCCGGCGCCGGGGCTCTGCGTCTTCGGATTGGTGACGCGGTCGAGCGAATATTTCACGTCGTCGGCCGTCATCTCGCGGCCATTGTGGAATTTCACGCCATGGCGCAGCTTGAAGGTAAAGGTCTGGCCGTCGGGCGAAATCTCGTAGCTTTCTGCCAGATCGGGTTTCAGGTTGGTGGTGCCTGGCTCGTAATCCATCAGCCCATCGAACAGGCTCTTGATCATCGACCAGTTCTGCCAGTCATAGCCGATCGCCGGATCGAGGGTCGCAACATCGTCCTTGTAGGTGATGGTGATGGCGCCGCCTTGCTTGGCGTTGGGATCGACCGTGTCTTCGGCGCGGACGCTTGTCATGCCGAGCATGAGGGCCAAGGCGGATGCCGCGACTGTGGATGCGAGAAACTTTTTCATTGTTGTGTTCCCTTTCTCTGTTTCGTTTTCATCTGAGCTTGATGCGGGGATCGATGAACGGCGCGATGATGTCGGCGAGCAGATTGCCGAGCACGATGGCGAAGGCCGACACCAGCGTGACGCCCATGATGATCGGAATGTCGACGCGCTGGATCGCCTGCCACGCCAGCTGACCGATGCCGGGCCAGCCGAACACGCTTTCGACGACGACGATGCCGCCCATGAAGATGCCGATGTCGATGCCGATCATGGCGATGACCGGCAGGATGGCATTCGGCAGTGCGTGGCGGAATATGATGGCGCTGCGCGCCAGGCCCTTGGCCCGCGCCGTGCGGACATAATCCTGGCGCAGGACGTCTATCATCGACGAGCGCATCATGCGCGCATACCAGCCGGCGCCGAGTACGCCCATGGTCAACGACGGCAGCACCAGATGGCGCCATGTGCCGTAGCCGCCGATCGGAAACCAGCTTAGCCGCACGGCAAAGACGTAGAGCAGCAATAAGCCGACGACGAATTGCGGCGCCGAGACGCCGACGAAGGAGGCCACCATCAGGGTCTGGTCGGTGGCGGAGCCGCGCTTGACGGCGGCGATCAGCCCCATGCTTAGACCGATCAGCAACTCGCACAATATGGCGCCCACCATCAAAAGCAGGCTGGCCGGCAGCCGCGAGACGATGAGCTCGGTAACCTCCGAGCGCTGGATGTAGGAGCGGCCGAGATCGCCGCTGATTAGCTTCGTCAGGTAGTGCCAATACTGGACGACGAAAGGCTGGTCCAGGCCGAGCTGCTGGCGGATGTTTTCCACGGTCTGCGGCGTAGCACTGCGGCCGGCGATCTGCCGCACCGGGTCGGCCGGCAAGAGGTAGAGCAGCGCAAAAGTGATCAGCGAGACGCCAAGCAGGATGAGCAGCGACTGGATCAGCCGGCGGCCGAGATAGGCGATCATGACCGGCCCCCCATTATTCCCGGCCCCTTTGCGTCGGATCGAGGATGTCGCGCAGCGCGTCGCCGATCAGATTGAAGGCCAGCGCCAACGCCAGGATTGCGGCGCCGGGGAAGAACACCAGCCAGGGCGCGGCCTGGAAATAGGTCTGGTTCTCGAAAATGATGTTGCCCCACGACGCCGTCGGCGGCTGCACGCCGATGCCGAGGAAGGAAAGCGTCGCCTCCAGCAGTACCGTGGTGGAGATGCCGAGCGTGCCCCAGACGATGATGGTGGGCAGGAGATGCGGCAGGATGTGGCGAAACAGGATGCGCGGCGCACTCGCCCCGATGCTGCGCTCGGCATCGATGAACTCGCGTTCGGCCAGCGACGATGTCTCGGTGTAGATGACACGCGCCGTCTGCACCCAGTTGACCAGCGCGATGACCATGGCGACGATCCACAGGCTGGGCTGAAACACTGCCGCCAGGCAGATGGCGAGCAGCAGCGCCGGGAACGCCATCATCAGATCGGTGAAGCGCATCAGCGCGCTGCCGATCCAGCCGCGGAAATAGCCTGCGGTGACGCCCACCAAAGTGCCGATCAAAAGCGCCACGCCATTGGCGACGATGCCGATGATGAGCGAGGTGCGGGCGCCGTAGAGGATGCGGGTCAAGAGGTCACGTCCGAGCAGGTCGGTGCCGAGCCAGTACTGGGCGCTGGGCGGCAGCGGCGAGCCCTCGATGGTCAGGCCGTCGAACATCTGCTCGTTGGGGTCATAGCCGGTCAGCCGGGGCGCCAGCACAGCGCCGGCAAGGACAATGGCGACGATGACCAGGCCGAGCAGCGCGAGGCGGCGTTTCACCAGCCGGCGCCAGACACCGGCGCGCGGTTTTGCCGGCATGCGCACCGGTAGATCAGGCGCGATGGGACTGGTCATCGCCGCCTTCTTCCCCCGTCGCTTCCTCGCTTGTCATTGCCACGATCCTGCGCGCGGCATCCTCGACGCTGATCTGCCAGCTCATCGCCAGCGATCGCAGCTGCGCATAGGCACGCTCGTCATCGCTGCCTTTCGACAGCGCCGTCACCGCGCGCACAATGGTCTGGCGCTCGGCGACGCGCTGGCGCAGCGACGCTATCTCGCCGGCTAAATGCTTGCGTGCCTCGAAGCTCTGCCTTGCGATCAGCAATGCGCTGTACACACCGGCATTGCCGACCGGCTTCAGCAGCTGCGCATCGGCCTTGTGCGACAGCGCCCATTCGATACGCCCCGGCGCCTCGGAACCGATCAGCGCCACCAGCGGCATCGGCGCCTCACCGGCTTCCCACGGGAACTGCTCGTCGAAACCGAGATCGGCATCGAAGAAGACGAAATCGGCGGCGAGAGCTTCCGGCGGCAATTCCGGCCAGCAGTCGATCGTAGCCAGGCCGATGGCCGACAATTGCCTGGTGATGGCCTGCACCGTCGGATGCGGGCGATGCAGGATGAAAGCCCGCGCGCCGCCGAGATTGGGGATGCGCGTCCGCGTCATGACACCACCCTCAGACGCGGACGGCCGAATGTCTTGGCGGGCTCGTAGCGCGACAGATAGGGATCCGGCGCGACCTCATCCTCCTGGCTGACGACCTCGAAGAAGCCATCGGCGATCCGGCCGATGATCACTGGCAGCGTCGCGTGCTGGGAGTGGGCGTCGATGGCGATCGGCCCGAGCCGGGTGGAGAAGCGCCGCTCGGCGAAGGCCTTGGAAAATTCCGCCGGGCCGGCATCAGTGTTGCGCGACAGCACGTCGGCCATCACCTGCACCGAGGCATAGGCGGAGGCCTCGAAGGACGAAGCGAAGGCAGCCGGCCGGGGCGCGAAATAGGGCCCGACCGACAGATGCCCTTTCCCTGTCTCGCCGATCGCCGGCAACTCGCCTTCCGTGAGGTTGCAGGAGATGACGGGGCAGTTTTCCGGCCTGAATGCCGCATCCTCATCGCCCAACTCGCGGTAAGCCGCCAGGAAGGCATACGACGAGGTGCCGATCAGATTGTTGAGGATGAAGCTCGGCCTCGTCGCCCGGATTTCCGCGATCAACCGCGACACGTCGGTCTCGCCGATGCGCAGATAGCGCTCGCCCAGCACTTTGCCGCCGGCATCCGCGATCAGGTCGCGCGCCACGCGGTTCATCTCCCAGCCCCAAATGTAGTTCGAGCCGAGCAGGAAGCCGTTGGCGCCGAAACGCGGCACGACATGCGCCATCAGCGGAACCAGATGCTGGTTGGGGCAGGCGTGCATGTAGACGACATGCTCGTTGGCCTCGAACCCTTCATAGGGGCAGGCATACCAGAGCATGCCGCCGGCCTTCTCCAGCACCGGGATGGTTTCCTTGCGGCTCCACGAGGTGACGCAACCGACGACATGGCGCGCGCTGCTGGTCCTGAAAATGTCCTCGCACAAAGTCGCGTAGCGATCGGCATTACTTTGCGGATCGCGCTCGACCGGAACCAGTTCGATGCCATAGCTCCGATCGGCATTGATGTCGGCGATGGCGCGCGTGGCGCCCATCCGGCACGCATCGGAGACCAACTGGTAGCTGCCCGAGCGGGAATACAGGATGCCGATCTCGATACGCCGTTTCAAACCGATCCTCAGAAATGACAATGCCCCGCAGCCAGCGCCGGAGGGCGAGGCATACGAGGCATATTTGCCGCCCGGCGACCAAGGCCGGTATTTTGCGCTAGCGTATTCGGTCCGGCGGGTCAGTCAAGCGGGAAAGTACGTGGTCATGGGATCGGCCTTGTCCGGCTGCTTCTAGTTCCGCAGCGTGAACATCAAAGGCGCCACGACAGCCGTACCGGCCTTCTCAGGCGGTGGCGCGGGCACCGTCGCACCCTGCAGAATGCCGAGCGCGGCGCGATCGAGATCGGCGTCCCCCGAAGATCGGGTCAGCCGGACGGAGGTCACCTTGCCCGAAGCGCTGACGACGAAGGTCACATTTGCGGTACCCACGGCGCGCCGCGACCTTGCCGCGCTCGGGTAGCGCTTGTGCCGATTGATCCATCCGATCAGCTGGGAGTTCCATTTGCTTGCACTGACTGATGATCCACTCGATTGCGAAGCCTTCGGCGCCGACGCCTTCGCCGCTGCCTTTTGATCGACACTGGCGGTCACGACCGCTTTCGCCGGCGCGGCCTTTTCCTTCTTCTCTTTCTTTGCTTTCGGCTTGGGTTTTTCGGCAGCCTTCTTCGCCTTCTCGATCGGCTTGGTCTCCGCCGGCTTGGTCTGGGGCGGCGGAATGACCACATCCGGCGCTATGGTCGGGACGATGTCGGGCACCACCTCATCCAGCGGCGGCGATTGATCGGGCTGCTCGGCCGCTGCCGTCTCGATCGGAGCGGCGGGTTGAACCGCTTCCGTCTTCTCGGCGACCGGCCCCGGCTGACCGGGCTCGGGCTCCACGACGGGCTTCAGTTCGGCAACCGCCTCCTCGATCTGGTTCGGCGGCTCAGGCGTCACCACGTCGGCCATCGAGTCCTCCTGCACCGCCGGCGCCACCATCATCGGCGACAGCTCGATAGCCACAGCCGGCGGCGGGCCGCCATCGGCCATGTTGGCCAGGCTGAAGCTCTGGACGGCATAGGCGATCGCGACATGCGCGCCGACAATGACAATGGCCGCAGCCGCCCACAAGCCAATTTCGCGCAGGCCGGCGCGTGGCGGGTCGGCCGCGGGTGCGGCGGCGGCCAGTTGCGTCACGGGGCGGCGCCCCGGTGCGCCGCGGATGCGTCCGCCGGCACCGTCTCCAGCCCCACCAGCGCGATCTTCAGATAACCAGCGCCGCGCAGCAGGTTCATCACCTCCATCAGCTCGCCATAACCGACCGCCTTGTCGGCACGCAGGAAGATGCGGGTCTGCTTGTCGCCCTTGGTTCTGCCGTCGAGCACCGCGGCGAAAGCCTGGCGCGGCACGCTGTCATTGCCGATCGCGAGCGTCAGATCGTCCTTCAGGGTCAGGAACAGCGGCGTTTCCGGCCGGGGTGCTGGCGTCGCCGTCGAACCCGGCAGATCGACATTGACGTCGACTGTCGCCAAGGGTGCAGCGACCATGAAGATGATCAGCAGCACCAGGATGACATCGATGAACGGGGTGACATTGATCTCGTGGTTTTCCTCGAGATCGCCATCGATAGCCTCGCGAATTCTAGCCGCCATAGCCCATCACTCCGCCGCCAGCGCGGGCGCCTGCGGCACCGTGCGGAAATCGAGATCGCGGCTGACCAGCCGCTCGACCCCGGCCGAGGCATCGGCAAGGAGCTGCCGGTAGCCGGCTATCGACCGCGCAAAGACGTTGTAGATGACCACCGCGGGAATGGCCGCGACCAGGCCCATCGCCGTGGCGAGCAGCGCCTCGGCGATGCCGGGCGCGACGACCGCGAGGTTGGTGGTCTGCGCCTGCGAGATGCCGATGAAGGCGTTCATGATGCCCCAGACGGTGCCGAACAAGCCCACGAAGGGCGCCGTCGAGCCGATCGTCGCCAGCACGCCGGTGCCGCGCGACACGCGCCGCGCCGCCGCCGCCTCGATGCGCGACAGGCGCGACGCCACTCGTTCCTTCAGCCCGTCGCCGGTAACATGGCCGAGCGCACCGGCCGAAAGGGCAGTCTCTTCCTCGGCTGCCCGCACCAAAAGCGCACCGGGGCCGCCATTGTTGCCAAGCGAGCGCCCGGCCTGGCGCAGTGTCGCGGCATTGCCGATGGCGCGCGCAGCGCGCCGGGCGCCGAGCTTGCCGAAGAGAATCTCCAGCGATTTGGCCAGCCACACCGTCCAGGTGACGAGCGAGGCGAAGGCCAACCCGATCATCACCGCCTTGACGATGATGTCGGCGGCCATGAACATGCCCCAGGGCGACAGATCGTGCGGCAGCGTCAGCGATATTGCCGAAGGCTCGGCCTGCGCGGATGCACCGGGCTGGTTTGCCGGCTGGGGCGCGGTCGGCGCCGCCTGCCCGGCAGTTGGCGAAGCCGGCGCGACAGGCGCAGCCGGTGCGGGCTGTTCGACTACGGTTGGCGCCGACTGGGGATCTGCAGCGGGCACCGTCGTCACCCTGGGCTGCGTGTTTGGCTGCTCTTGCGCAGCAGCGCTGCCGGCCGACAGCATGACCGCGGCCAGCGCCGCCAACAAACCATTTCTGGACACGCTTCGTCCTCGCTTCGTCATTGCACGTAACCGATCGGCTGGCCGGTGACGGGATGCGGGAACACCCCCATCTCGACCCCGAAAACTCCAGCCACGGATTCTGGCTTCTCTCAAACGCGGCACCGCCGCTGGGAAACAATTCAGGCGGCCGAGTGCCCCTGCTTGACTATAAAACATGAGCTTTGTAGTCAACAAACAAGATGGCTTTTTGGCCGACGATTGTGGGCGCGATGTCTCAACGGCACATCGTCCTGGCATCGGTCTACCTGGTGTCGTCGCACCGAGGGATGGACGGCCCAGGGTTGCTGGGCCACGATGCCGAGCAGCAATTGAGGCAGGCTGCGATGATCAAGGCGATACCGTTCGATTTCCCCTATGACGGCCGGCTGGTGCCGGCAAACACCGCGCTGCTGGTCATCGACCTGCAGGAGGATTTCCTCTCGCCGACCGGCTATTTCGCCAGGAAGGGTTATGACCCCGCGCCGCTGCGCGCCATCCTGCCTACGGTCAACCGACTGATATCAGCGGCACGCGCGGCCGGCCTTACCATCATTCACACCAGGCAGGGATATCGCGGCGACATGGCCGACATGACGCCGTACGAGAGATGGCGCCGCAAGCGGGCGGGTCTAGAAGGCACCGACGTGCTGCTGCGCTCCGGCCCCGGCTTTCAGATCGTCGCCGAGATCGACGTCGCGCCGCACGACATCATCGTCGACAAGACCTGCAACAGCGCCTTCACCTATACGGATCTGGAGCTTGTGCTGCGCGCACGCGGCATCACCCATCTGATCTTTTCCGGCTGCACGACCGATGTCTGCGTGCACACGACGCTGCGCGAGGCCTGCGACCTCAATTTCCAGTGCCTGACCATCGCCGACGCCTGCGCCAGCGGCGACCAATACGCGCATGACGCGGCGCTGCATATGGTGACGGTGGAGGACGGGGTGTTTGGTGCGCTGACGGAATCTGGCGCGGTGCTGGAGGCGCTGGCAGTGCTGAGTGGTGATTAGACGCTGGCGGGACAGCACCCCTCTGCCCTGCCGGGCAGAGGGGGGTGTGACGGAACGCTACGAAATAGCTTTCATTCCACCCGCAAATTCACCCTGCGTGAATATCCGACCCGCCCCGCGAGGCAAACGCGCCGGGCTGCGGCACCTCCGCCTCCCGGCGTGCCAGCGAGTTGCGCAAGAGCGCGATCGTCTCGCGGCCGACGCTGGCGATCTCGCGCGGCCGGTCGACACCGACGATCATGAACTCGCTGATGCCCAGCGCCGCATAGGGCAGCAGCGACAGGGCGATCTGCGCCGGTGGTCCGGAAAGTTCGACCGCCTTGTGGCCGACGGTAGAGGCGCCACCCTCCGAGCGGACCCGGACCGGAAGCGCAAAACGCAGCTTGCCGGCGCGGCCATGCTCGGCGGCGGCGCTGCGCGCCCGTTCCATCAGCTGGCGGATCTCGTCGAGCGAACCAGCCGTGAGTTCAAACACGTCGGCATGGCGGCCGGCGACCTTGAGCGCGGTGCCGGACTGGCCACCCATGCGGATGATCACGTCGACGCCATGCGGCCCCTTGCGCGGCACATAGCCACCCTTGATGCTGTAGAATGCACCTTCATGGTCGAAGGGCCGGTCGTTCGACCACAGCCGCTTCAGCAGCACCAGATATTCGTCGATGCGCTGCCAGACCACGGTGTGGCCGACCGGACGCGTCTCGGCATCGTCGTCATCCAGCGGCTCGCTCAGCATTCTCAGCGCCAGCCGGCCGCCGCTCCTGGCGTCGAGCGCCGCCAGTTGCCGCGCCGCAACGGCTGGCGCGATCACGCCGGCCCAGTGCGTCAGCACCACTTCCAGCGACGAGGTGCGGTCCAGCGCCTGGGCGGCGATGTCCATATTGGTCAACAGCCCGGCCGGGTCGTCGACGACGATGTTCTGGAAGCCGGAATCCTCGATCAGCGACAGCTTGGTCGCCGTCTCGACGAAATCATAGAAGAACGGTACGGCCGAACCGGCATCGGCGGCGTGCGTTTTACCGGGAACATGCGTGAACTCGATCGGCATTGCCATCTCCTCCATCACGTTGGATGTATGTCGCCCCCGGTTTTGAGCGACGACATGCGTAAAAACAAGCATCAGCGCCAAAGCGCGTCCGCGTTCGGTTCATCAACTCCGGTCACTCACTGAAAGCGCTAGGTCGCCACCCTTTCGGCCTGATCGGTCAGGGAATCAAGCCGAGCACGACTGCCCCGGTGAACACGAACGCAAGGGCAAAGACGAGATAGGCGAAAGCGCCGGCATAGGCCGGGCGGAAAGCCTGGCTATTGGCCAGCCTCTGCCTGGTGCGGTCCGTCTCGGCGTTCTGGATATAGGACATATCGACCTCCGTCTTGCGGATTAATCTATAAAATCAGTAGACTTTGTCGAGTGCTATTTTTTGGAGATATGTAGAATGATTTTCTAAGTATTCCTTATTATTTGGTTTGGCATTGCTGGGAGACCCCCTGTTGGAGACAAGCGAGCGACAAGCTTGGCCGACGTCTGCATAGGCGATAGCATCGCCATTCCGGCGTAAATGCGGATTATTTCGATCGGGAACGGGGAACAGAACATGGGTACAAGACTAGCCGGCAAGATTGCAATCATCTCGGGCGGCGCGACCGGAATGGGCGGAGCGGCCTCGGAATTGTTCGCCGCCGAAGGCGCCAAGGTGGCGATCATCGACCGCAATGGCGAGGCGGCGGCAGCCACTGCGGCGGCGATACGCGCGCGGGGACATATCGCCGAACACTGGGTGGCCGACGTCTCGGACGAGGCGCAGGTCGAGGCCGCAGTGAAGGCGGCGACTGCCAGGCTCGGCCCGGCCACGGTGTTGTTCAACCATGCTGGCACCATCGTGATAAAGCCGTTCCTGGAGACGACGGTGCAGGAATGGGACTGGCTGCATGCGGTCAATGTCCGCTCGATGTTCCTGATGACGCGCGCCGTGCTCCCGGGCATGATCGCTGCCGGTGGCGGTTCGATCGTCTGCACCTCGTCGATCTCGGCTGTGGCGGCCACACCCATGGAGGTGCTCTACGACACCACCAAGGGCGCCTGCCACATGTTCGCGCGCGCCATCGCAGTCGAATTCCGCGACCGCAACATACGCTGCAACGCCGTCTGTCCCGGCTTCATCCGCACGCCGCACGGCCTGCGCGAGGTCGCCGATCTCGGCAAGCTCGGCGTCGACGTATCGGACGCCGCATTGGCCGCACAGCAGGGCCGCATCGGTGAGCCTGAGGAAGTGGCCAAGGCAGCGCTGTACCTCGCCAGCGATGAGTCCAGCTTCGTTAACGGGACGCATCTGTTTGTCGATAATGGTTTTACGGCGATGTGAGTATCCCAGGCTTGGCGCCCTTCCTCTCCCCCGTCGATCGGGGGAGAGGAAGGGCGCCAAGTCCTACTCGCTTACCGCTCTTCTCGTCGAAACGGCTTCAGCAGCGCCGACGGCGCAACCGCGTTGCGTGACATCACGGCCATCGCGACGATGGTGAAAATGAACGGCAGCATCAAGAACGTCTCATAGGGAATATGCCCGAGGCCGCTCGCCTGCATGCGCAATTGTAGCGCATCGACGAAGGCGAACAGCAGCGCCGCGCCCGCAGAGCGCCACGGGTCCCAGCGGCCGAACACGACCAGCGCGATCGCCACCCAGCCACGGCCCGACACGACACCAAAGGTGAAGGCGTTGAACTGTGCCATGGTGAGGAAGGCGCCCGCAAGCCCCATCAGCGCACCGCCGAGGATGACCGCCTGGAAGCGCGTGGCGATGACGCTGACCCCAGCGGAATCAGCGGCGCGCGGGTTCTCGCCGACCATCCGCACCGACAGCCCCCAAGGCGTGCGGTAGAGCACGAAAGCAGCGAGCGGGATGGCAATGATTGCCAAGTAGACCAGCGCAAACTGGTTGAAAACCGCTGACCCCAGAACCGGAATATCCGACAGCAGCGGGATCGGCACCGTCTGAAAACCCTTGATGCTGGGCGGCACCGATTGCTGGCCGAAGGTCAGACGGTAGAGGAAATAGGCAAGGCCGGACGAGAACAAAGTAACGCCGATGCCGCAGACATGCTGGCTGAGGCCGAGCGCCACGGTGAACAGCGCATGCAGCGCACTCATCGCCATGCCGGTCAACACCGCGGCCAGCACGCCGAGCCACAGGCTGCCGCTGAGGCTGGCGGCGGTGAAGCCGGTCATCGCGCAGAGCAGCATGATGCCTTCGATACCGAGATTGAGCACGCCGGCCCGCTCGGAGAACATCTCGCCCAGCGTGGCAAATGCCAGCGGCGTGGCGATGCGGATAATGGCGGCGAGGAAGCCGACCTGAAAGATCTGTTCGAACACCGCGCTCATAAGGCGGCACCGACGCGGCGGATGCGATAGGCCGTGAACAGCAGCGCCACCAGCATGGCGAGCAGCGCCGTGCCCTGGATGACATCGCTGAGGAACGCCGGCACGCCGGTGGCGCGCGACATCGCTTCGGCGCCGGTCATCACGGCGGCCAGGAAGATCGCCGCCGGTACGACGCCGAGCGGATTGAGCCTGGCCAGCATGGCAACGACGATGCCGGAATAGCCATAGCCCGGCGAAATGTCGCTCATCACCTGGAAATGCACGCCGCCGACCTCGCCGACGCCGGCAAGCCCGGCCAGCGCGCCCGACAGCAGCGCCGTCGAGATCAGCACCCGCTCGACGTGGATGCCGCCATAGCGGGCGGCTTCCGGGCTTTCGCCGGTGACCCTGATCCGGAAGCCGAGCGTGGTCCGCACGATCAGGAACCAGATCAACGGTGCTGCGATCAACGCGGCGATGACACCCAGATGCAGCCTTGTGCCTTCGAGCAGCACCGGGAAATTCGCCGAATCCTCGATCGGCGGCGAGATCGGATAGCCGCTGAACGAGTCCTTCCACGGCCCCTCGATCAGCGCCATCAGCGCATAGTAGATGACCGAGTTGAGCAGCAGCGAGCTGACGACGTCATCCACCTTGAATTTGACCCTGAGCGTCGCGGGCACCAGCGCTACCGCGGCACCGGCAGCAGCGCCCGCCAGCGCCATCGACAGGATCGCCAGCGCGCCCGGCATCGGGATGGCGCCGACGAAGCAGCTGGCCACGGCGCCGGCCAGCAATTGGCCCTCGGCGCCGATGTTCCAGAATTTGGCCCGGAAGGCGACGGCCACAGCCAGCCCGGTGAAGATCATCGGGGCGGCGCGAACCAGCGTTTCGGTGATGGCATAGCTGTCGCCGAACGAGGCCGACAGCATCACGCCATAGGCCTCAAGCACGCCGGCGCCGGCCAGCGCGATGAGGCCGCTGCACAGGACCAGCGCTGCGCCGATGGCCAGCAGCGGCAAAGCGAGATTGAACCAGGCGGGGGTGGAACTGCGGGCTTCGAGGCGGAACATCAGCTATGCCCCTCCGCCGCCCAGACGGTCGCGCCGCCCCTCATCCGCCTGCCGGCACCTTCTCCCCGTATAGACACGGATCTGGGCCCTATGGCAGCTCCCCTTTGCAGCTGTGGCGATTGGCGAAACCATGGGTGAGAGCCCCTCTCCCCGTCTCTATGCGGGGAGAGGATGCCGGCAGGCAGGTGAGGGGCAGCGCTGACGCTTAAAGTCAGCCAAAAGCGGGCAGTATTATTTGAGGTTTCTGCGAGGAACCGAGTGAGAAAGTCCATCTAGGCTCTGCCCTCCGCCCCGGTCATCAGCAGCCCAAGCCGCGCGATGGTCGCATCGGCGCTGTCCAGCGTGCCGGCGATGCGGCCCTCATACATCACCGCGATGCGGTCGCAGAGCACCAGCAGCTCTTCGAGATCCTCGCCGATGACGATGATCCCGCAGCCCTTGGCACGCATGTCGAGGAATTTTTCGTGGATGAAGCGGGCGGCACCGATGTCGAGGCCGCGCGTCGGCTGCGAGACGATCAGCACCTTCGGGTCGAAAGCCAGTTCGCGCGCCAACAGCGCCTTCTGCAGATTGCCGCCCGACAGCGCGCCGGCGCGGGTCATCGGCCCGGGGCACCTGATGTCATAGGCCTTGATCTGTTCTTCGGCGAAGGCGCGGATCGCATCTGGCTTGAGCAGGCCCCGGCTGCTGAAAGCCGCAGTACCAATGCGCGGCAACACCATGGAATCGGCGAGCGGCAGATTGGTGACCAGCCCGGTCGTCATACGGTCTTCCGGGATGCGGCCAAGGCCGAGCGCCTGCACCTCGCGCGGGGAGAACCGCGTCACAGGTTTGCCGGCTATCGTCATCGCGCCGGCGTCGGGCGCGCGCGTGCCGGAAATCACCTCGGCCAGTGCCCGCTGGCCATTGCCGGAGACCCCGGCAATGCCGAGGATTTCGCCCGCGCGAACGGCAAGCGATACATCGCGCAGCGGCGTCCCCGAATGCCGTGAGGTGGAAATACCGTCGAGCGTCAGCACCGCCGCGCCTGGGGTCGAAGGTCCTCTTGCCGGCGGCACGATCTCATGGCCGCACATCAGCTGCGCCATTTCTGCCGATGTCGTGTTCGCCGGATCGTCGACACGGCCGGCGACGCGGCCGTGCCGCAACACGGTGCAGCGATGGGTGAGCGCCCGCACCTCGTTCAATTTATGCGAGATGAAGATGATGCCGAGCCCCTGCGCCGCCATCGAGCGCAGCGCCGAAAACAGCCCGTCGACCTCGCTCGGCGCCAACACCGCCGTCGGCTCGTCGAGGATCAACAGCCTGGCGCCGCGAAACAGCGCCTTGACGATTTCGAGCCGCTGCTGCTCGCCGACCGACAGCGCGGAGACAGGCAGGTTGGGGTCCAGCGTCAGCCCATACTGACGGCTGATGTCGGACAACCGGGCAAGTCCGCCGGCGCGGTCGATGCGGCCGGATTTGCCGGGAATGCCAATCAGAAGGTTTTCCAGGACCGTCAGCCTTGGCGCCAAATGAAAATGCTGGTGCACCATGCCGATGCCGGCGGCCAGCGCATCGGCCGAACTGGTGATCCGCACGGTCTTGCCCTGGATAAGAATTTCGCCGGCATCGGGCGCATAGGCGCCGAACAGCACATTCATCAGCGTCGTCTTGCCGGCGCCGTTTTCGCCCAGCAGGCCGAGGATCTCACCTGGGGCGACGCTTAGATCGACAGCCTCATTCGCCTTGACGGCGCCGAAGCTCTTGGTGATGCCGCGCATTTCGATGAGAGGGGCGGACAAGGATGCTCCTGCGGAGATACCCCTCCCCCTCGAGGGGAGGGTGCCGAGCGAAGCGAGGCGGGTGGGGTCACCTCAACTGCCTCAACCCATGACTTAGCAGAATGGAGCACTTCGCGGAGGACCCCACCCGGCCCTGCGGGCCACCCTCCCCTCAAGGGGGAGGGTACGCCGAGCTAATCCGAAACCGGCGTGTTCTCATCCACATCCACCCGGAAATTGCCTTCCAGGATCTCGGCCTTCTTCTTCTCGACCAGATCCTTCACATCCGCCGGCAGCGTCTTGTCGAATTTATGGTAGGGCGCCAGGAACGACCCGCCCTTGGCCATGCGCGAGAAATCGCCATAATCCTGCGCGGTGAAGACACCGGCCTTGACCAGCTTGATCGCCTGCTCGACCGTCGGGTACATGTCCCAGACCGGCCCGGTTATGACCGTGTCGGGGCCGAGGCTCGACTGGTCGGACATGTTGGAGATGGCGAGGATCTTCTTGTCCACCGCCGCCTCGATGACGCCGAAGCGCTCGGCATAGATGACATCGACGCCGGCATCGATCTGGGCGACCGCCGCTTCCTTGGCCTTGGGCGGATCGAAGAACGAGCCAATGAAGGCGACCTTCTTCTTGATGTTGGGATTGACCTCCTTGGCGCCGGCAAAGAAGGCGTTGACCAGCCGGTTCACTTCCGGAATGCCCATGGCCGCCACCGCGCCGATCGTGCCCGACTTCGACATCTTGCCGGCGATCATGCCGGACAGATAGGCCGGCTCGTGGATCCAGTTGTCGAAGACGCCGAAATTGGGCTCGGCCGGGCCGGCGCCCGAGCCGAACAGCCATGCCGTCTTCGGGAACTGCTTTGCCGTGCGGCGCGATTCACGCTCGGCGGCGAAGGCGTCGCCCAGCACCAGCTGGTACCCGCCTTGCGCATATTCGCGCATGACGCGGCTGAAATCGGCGGTCTGCACCTTTTCCGACCATTTGTATTCGATGCCGAGTTCCTTCTCGGCCTTCTGCAGGGCGACGTGGATCTGGTTGTCCCACGGCTCCTCGATCGGCGTGGCGAAGATCGCCGCCACCTTCAGCTTCTTGTCCTTGGCGAGGGCTGCACCCGGCAGCATGGCTGCGGCCAGGCCAAGTGCGCCGAGTTCCAGCACGTCGCGCCGCGACAGGCCGGTCAATTGCGATTTGTTTTTCCGGTTTTCCATCTAGTGCCCCTCTGTTTGACAGCCGTGTCGAGCCGACTGTTCCGAAATCAGACGCGGAACTATGGAACGGGTGCGGACTTTTGTCCACATGGTCAAATTTGGCGGGACTGCTGCCGGGCTCACGCCTTTTAGCGCAGCGCTTTCTCGCCGCCGGCTACGGTGATGACGCCGACGATGATCAGCCCGGTCAGCAACAGCCGAACGCCGGCGCTGACGCCGAACGTGTTGAGCATGGTCAGAAGCAGCACCAGGAACAGCGCCGCGCCCCAGACACCGGGAACATTGGCCTTGCCACCGGCGACCGAGGTGCCGCCGATGACGACGACGGCGATCGAGGCCAGCAGGTACTCGTTGCCGATATCGACATTGGCGCCGCGGAAATAGCCGGCGAGCAGCGCCCCGTCCATGCCGCCGAGCGCGCCCGACAGCGTGTAAGTCAGGAAGCGGGTGCGGCCGACATTGACGCCGGCAAGCCACGCGGCGCGGATGTTCTGGCCGATCGCCAGCACCGAGCGGCCATAGATCATGCGCTGCAAGGCGATGGCCGCACCGATGCTGAACAATACGGTAAGGATCGCCAGCACTGGAATGCCCAGGATTTGCCAGTTCGCAAAATCGGCAAAGCCGGGCGGCGGCTTGATCTGCAGGCCACGCCCATAGCTGATGTCGATCGACTGGATGATGAAGCTGGCCGACAGAGTGGCGATGATCGGCGGGATCCTCAGCGCCCAGATCAGGAGATAGTTGACGGCACCGATGGCGGCGCCGCAGGCGAGCGCGGCGAGCAGCCCGACCACGATCATGGAATCGCTGCCGCCCATGACCTTCATGGCGACGGCACTGGCGAGCCCGATATTGGCCGGCAGCGACAGGTCGACATTGCCTGGCCCGAGCGTGATGACGAACATTTGGCCGACTCCGACGATGACGGTGAACACCGCCAGCGACAGTGCCGCCGTGACCATGCCACCGCCGCCATAGCCGCCGGTGAAAGCGATGGTCGCCAGCCAGACGAACATCGCGCCGATGAACGACCATATCCAGGGTTTGGCGGCCAGCGATTTAACCAGCGTCATCGCTACCTCTCCCTGCGGCTGATCAGGACGCGGGCTGCCAGCACGATGATCAGGATGGCGCCGTTGGCGGCGACCTGCCAATCCGGCGGAATGTGCATGAAGGTGAGCAGAGGCGATGCCGCCAGCGCCAGTGTCAGCGCGCCGAGCACGGCGCCGATCGGCGACACCCGGCCGCCGACGAACTCGCCGCCGCCGAGAATGACGCCGGCGATCGCCAGCAGCGTGTAGCCATTGCCGATATTGGCGTCGGCCGAGGTGGTGATGCCGATCAGCGCCATGCCGGACAGAACGCCGAATAGGCCGGTCAGCGCAAACAGCACGATCTTGGTTCGAAGCAGCGACCAGCCAGCGCGCCTGAGCGCCGCCGGATTGCCGCCGGATCCCCGCAGGATGACGCCATAGGAGGTGCGCATCAGCCCAAAATGCACCACCGCTGCGATCGCCAGCGCGGCGATGATAGGGAACGGAATGAAGGGCGGCTTGAAGGCCATCAGCGACAAGAGCCAGTCCGGCGCCTTGCCACCGGGCTTGGGCAGCACCAGAATGGCAAGCCCCTGCCAGACGAAGCTCATGCCCAGCGTCACCACGATCGACGGCAGATTGCGCAGATGGATCAGTGCGCCGAGCAGCGCATAAACGCCTATGGAGCCGAGCAGGATGATCACGCCGAGCAGCGGCGCGTCCTTCAGCCAGGTCGCGGTGACGCAGCCGACAAAGCCGACAAAGGTGCCGATCGACAGATCGAGCTCATTGCCGGCGATGACGAACATCTGGGCGATCGTCGCCAGCGCGATCGGAATAGCGAGGTTCAACATCAGGCTGAAGCCGAAATAGCTGATGGCGCGTGGGTTGAGCCAGGCGATGGCGATAACCACCAGCGCCAGCGACAGCGCCGGCAACAGGCTGCGCAGCAGGCGCGCGCGGGCCGCGCTGCTGCGCGGCGAGGACGTAGGGCCGGGAGCGACTGCCGTCATCTCAGGCCGCGTCGCCGAATGAGGACTGGATGATCTTTTCCTCAGTCAGCTCGTCGCGCGTGAGATTGGCGACGATGCGGCCGTTCTTGAAGACATGGATGTGGTCGCAATTGTCGAGCTCTTCGGTCTCGGTGGTGTACCAGAGGAAGGTCCGGCCCTTGGCCGCCTCCTCGCGCACGAGATCGTAGACCTCAAGCTTGGTGCCGATGTCCACGCCGCGCATCGGATCGTCCATCAGCACGATCTGCGCATCGGAACCCAGTGCGCGGGCAAACAGCGCCTTCTGCTGGTTGCCGCCGGACAGCGAGAAGATGTTGTTGGTCATGTCAGGCGTGCGGATGCCGATCTTCTGCTTCCAAAACTCAGCAAGCTCGGCCTCGCGCTGCGGCGAGATCAGCAACCCTTTGCGCAGCCGCGCCAGCGAGCGGATGCCGATGTTTTCGGCAATAGACCATTGCGGGAAAATGCCGTCCGATTGGCGGTCTCCGGCCACCAGCGCCACCGGGGCGGTCACCTCGATATCAAGCCTTCTACGCGTCGCGGCGGCAAAGATCGCCAGCAACAGGTCGGTCTGGCCATGGCCGGCAAGCCCGGCAAGCCCGATGATCTCGCCGGCGCGAGCGACAAGCTCCTTGCCGTCCTGCTGCCGCTCGGGCCGCGCCCGCACCCTGAGCGGGCCCGCCGCCGGCCTGGCGGCGATCTCCGCCGCGATCTTCTCGCGCGCTTCCGCGCCGCCCATGGTGGCCACCAGCCGGTCGCGGTCGAACGCTTTTGCAACGTCCGTGGCGACCACCTTGCCGTCGCGCATGACCACGATGCGGTCGGCATTCTGCAGCACCTCGCCCAGCACATGCGAGATCAGGATGCAGCTGCCCCCGGTGGCTACGAAACGGCGCACGAAGGCAAGCAGCTGGCCCGCAGTATGCGCGTCCAGCGAAGAGGTCGGCTCGTCGAGAATGACCAAGTCGAGCGGATCGCGCGTCACCGTGAAGGCGCGCGCCACCTCGACCATCTGCCGCCGGCCGATGGAGAGATCGCCGGCAATGTCGTCTGCCGAGATGCCGTGATCCGGAAAGATTTCGTCCAGCTTGGCGGCAATGAGAGCAGCCGCCTTGCGTCGCCAGCCGAAGCCGGTGAGCGCCGGATGGTTGATGCGCGTATTCTCCGCGATACTGAGGTTAGGGCAGAGCGACAGTTCCTGGAACACGCAGCGTATGCCGAGTTTCAGCGCGCGCGCCACCGAGTAGTCGGTTTCGGCATTGCCACGCACCGCGATCTCACCGCCATCGGGCTGCAGCGTACCGGCCACCATATGCATCAGCGTCGATTTGCCGGCTCCGTTGTGGCCGACCAGCCCGACGCATTCGCCTGATACAACATGGAAGTCGACGCCGTTAAGCGCCCGAACGGCGCCGAAATGTTTTTCGGCGCCGTTCAGCCTGATGATGTCCAAATGGGCGGCGCCGAAATGTTTTTCGGCGCCGCCCAGTCTGATGATGTCCGTATTGGCCTCAGGCATGCTCAACGATATCCGGTCGGTCATGCCGCTGGCAATGAATGCAATGCATCACTTGATATTGGCTTTGATCGCCGCGATTGCGTCTTCCTGGCTGTATTCGTGGGTGGCGACGCCGCCCTCCTTGATTTTCGGCAGCTCGGTCTCGAAATTGTCCTGGGTAAAGGCGAGATACGGCACCAAAAGGTCATGCGGAATGTCGGTGCGGCCGTCGAGCACCTGCTGCGCCACCCAGAAGGCCAGCGACGACACGCCGGGCGCGATCGAGGCCGACCAGGTCTGGTAGCCATCCTTGTCCTTCTGCTCCTTCCACCATTTCAGCTCGTCCTGGCGGTTGCCCATGATGATGGTCGGACGCGGCTTGCCTGCGGCGGCAAAGGCTTGTGCCGCGCCATAACCGTCACCGCCCTGGTCGACGATGCCGACGATGTCGGGCAACGAAGGCAGGATCGTCGCGACCGCCTTCTGCGCCGTCGTCTGGTCCCAGTCGCCGGTCACCGAACCGACGATCTTGAACTCGGGATGGGCGGCGACGCCTTCCAAGATACCGGCATGGATGGCATCGTCGATCGAGGTGCCGGCAAGGCCGCGGATTTCCAGCAAATTGCCGCCCTTGGGCTGGAACTTGGCCATCTGCTCGACTTCCTGCTTGCCCATGTCCTTGAAGTCGACGACGACGCGGTAGGCGCAAGGTTCGGTGACGGTCCCGTCGAAGGAGACGACGACGATGCCGGCATCGCAGGCCTGCTTGATGGCGCCGTTCAGCGCATCCGGCGATGCGGCATTGATGACGATGGCGTCATAACCCTGCAGGATCAGGTTCTGCACCTGGGCAGCCTGGGTCGGCACTTCCTTGTCGGCGGTGGTGAAGATGTCGGCGGCGCCGACGATCTTATCCTCCACCGCCTTCTTGGTGACGATGCCGTAGCTGTCGAGCATCGCCTGGCGCCACGAATTGCCGGCGTAATTGTTGGAGAAGGCGATCTTCTTGCCGCTGGTGTCGGCAAGCGCCGTGCCCGAGGCGAGCATCGCCGTCAGAGCGCTCAGGACGAGCAGTGTCTTCATGTCATAATCCTCCCATAGATTGTCGGCCCCGCCGACTGTTGCAGATGGTTTTGGCGTTGTCTGCCTGTTTTTTATCTATTGTCAGACAAATTCAGATACGCCCGCTTGTCAACTGCGATCGGTTACGCTTTGGCGATCAACTTCAGGTGCGATGATTGAAAAGCCTTCGCCTGCTGGTCTAGGGAAGGGCCCAGGAGACCATGCATGGCAGCGACGCCGCCGACCCTTCCCCCCAGTGCACCCAAAAGAATGGGCGCGCCCGGAATTCCGGCGCGCTGGACGTCAAGCGCCAAGAGCGGCGTAGGTGCCGCGCTTTCAACGGCGAGTCGCGTCTGGTTCACGCTCGGCCATGGCATCGTCAATGAAATCTACTATCCCGGCCTCGACAGCGCCTGCACGCGCGACATGGGACTGCTGGTCACCGGCCTCGGCGGCTGGTTTTCCGAGGAGAAGCGTGACGCCACGCATGCCATCGAGCCGTTCGAGGAAGGCGTGCCCGCCTACCGGCTGGTCAACGCGACGGCGCGTTACCGGATCGAAAAGCGCATCCTGGCGGATCCGGCGCGCCCGGCCCTGCTGCAGGAAATCAGCTTCACGGCACTCGAGGGCGTGGCCACGGACTACCGCGTCTACGCCCTGCTGGCGCCGCATCTGGTCAATGCCGGCATGGGCAACACCGCCTGGATCGGCGAGCACAAGGGCAAGCCGATGCTGTTTGCGTCCGGGCACGGCGCCTGCTTGGCGCTTGCCTCCTCGCTGCCCTGGGGCGACTGCTCGGCCGGCTATGCAGGCTTTTCCGACGGCTGGCAGCAACTCAGCCGCGCCGGCCGGCTCGATCCGACCTGCCAAAGGGCGGAGGACGGCAATGTCGCGCTGACCGGCGAGATCGGCTTTTCTTTAGCCAACAGCGAAGCCTTGCTTGCGCTTGGGTTTGGGGCAACGCCGGATGAAGCGGCCGAAAACGCCGCCGCCAGCCTGAAACGCGGTTTTGAGCCGGCGGCAAAGGTCTATGTCGCGAAATGGCGGAAATGGCAGGCAGGCCTGACGGCGCTCGACCACCATGATGCATCCGGCCTCAACACCTACCGCGTCAGCACAGCGGTGCTGGCGACACACCTGTCGCTGGCGAGGCCCGATGCGGCCGTCGCCAGCCTGTCGATCCCCTGGGGGTTCAGCAAGGGCGACGACGACCTTGGCGGATATCATCTGGTCTGGCCGCGCGACCTCGTCGAAACTGCGGGCGGCTTCCTCGCCGCCGGCGATCCGGCGCAGGCGCTTGAGATCCTCGCCTATCTCCGTTCCATCCAGCAGCCGGACGGCCACTGGCCACAAAATGTGTGGCTCGACGGCTCGCTCTATTGGCCGGGCATCCAGATGGACGAATGCGCCTTCCCGCTGCTGCTTGCCGATGCGCTGCACCGCGCCGGCCACCTGCCGCGCGCAAAGCTCGCCGCCTTCATGCCGATGGTCGAGAAAGCAGCGTCCTATATCGTGCGCAATGGCCCCGTCACCGGGCAGGACCGCTGGGAAGAGGACGCGGGCTACAGCCCATTCACGCTCGCCGTCGAAATATCGGCACTGCTTGGCGCCGCCGATCTGTTCGACGTCAACGGCAAACCCGAGCCGGCTAACTATTTGCGCGAGGTCGCAGATTGCTGGAACGACCAGATCGAGCGCTGGACCTATGTCAGCGGCACACCGGAGTGCCACGAGGCTGGCGTCGACGGGTACTACATCCGCATCGCACCGGCCGACGCTTCAGGCGCCGCATCGCCGAAGGACGGCTTCGTACCGATCAAGAACCGTCCGCCGGGCGATACCGACAAGCCGGCCGAAGCGATTGTCAGCCCGGACGCGCTGGCGCTGGTCCGCTTCGGCCTCAGGGCCGCGGACGATCCGCGCATCGTCGGCACGGTCAAGATCATCGACGCGCAACTGCGCTGCGACCTGCCGCAAGGGCCTCTATGGTACCGCTACACCAGCGACGGGTATGGCGAACACGCCGACGGCGCCCCCTTCGACGGCAACGGCCAGGGCCGACCCTGGCCGTTGCTGGCCGGCGAACGCGCCCACTACGAGCTGGCCGCCGGTAACAAGGACAGGGCGGCAAGCCTGCTCAGGACATTCGAGGCTTCGGCTGGTGTGGGCGGTCTGCTGCCGGAACAGGTCTGGGACGGCGCCGACATACCGGAGCGCGAATTGTGGCTGGGCAAGCCGTCGGGCAGCGCCATGCCGCTGGTCTGGGCGCATTCGGAACACATCAAGCTGTTGCGCTCGCTCCGCGACGGCGCCATCTTCGACATGCCGCCGCAAGGCGTCAAGCGCTATGTCAGGGACAAGACCGGCTCGCCGCTGAGGATATGGCGCTTCAACAACAGGCTGCGCACCATGGAAGCCGGCAAGACGCTGCGGGTTGAACTGCTGCAGCCGGCACTGATCCGCTGGAGCGGCGACCAGTGGCAGACCAGCCATGAAATCAACACGTCCGTGAATGTCTTTGGCGTCCATATGGCGGATCTGCCGGTGACCGATATTCCGCGAGGTAATACGATCGTCTTCACTTTTTTCTGGCCCGACGGCGACCGTTGGGAGAATGTCGACTTCACCGTCGGCATTGAGAACTAACTCGCCAGCAATTTCTTTCCTCAAGCGACTAGGACAACACCATGCAGATCGGAATGATGGGACTGGGCAGGATGGGCGCCAACATGGTGCGCCGCCTGATGCGCGACGGCCATCAATGCGTCGTCTACGACATCAACCCGGCAAGCGTTGCCGCCCTGGTTGCCGATGGCGCCATCGGCGCCGCATCGATGGAGGAGTTCGTCGGCAAGCTTTCCAAGCCGCGCAGCGCCTGGCTGATGCTGCCGGCGGCGATCACCGGCAAGATCGCCGACCAGGTGGCAGCATTGATGGAGCCCGGCGACATCATTATCGACGGCGGCAATTCCTATTATCACGACGCTGTCGACCAGGCGGCCGAGCTTGCGGCCAAGGGCCTGCACTATGTCGATGTCGGCACCAGCGGCGGCGTTTGGGGCTTCGAGCGCGGCTACTGCCTGATGATCGGCGGCCCCGATACGGCGGTCAAACACCTCGATCCGATCTTCGCCACGCTGGCGCCCGGCGCCGATGCCGGCGCCACGCCCGACAAGGCGGGCGGGACCGCACCCTTTGGCTACCTGCATTGCGGACCGAGCGGCGCCGGCCATTTCGTCAAGATGATCCACAACGGCATCGAATATGGCGTCATGGCCGCCTACGCCGAAGGCATGAACATCCTGAAATCGGCCAATGCCGGCAAAAGACAGCGCACTGCCGACGCCGAGACCAGCCCTTTGGAAAACCCGCAATACTATCAGTTCGACATCGACCTGCCGCAGGTGGCCGAGGTCTGGCGCCATGGCAGTGTGATCGGCTCCTGGCTGCTCGACCTCACCGCCGGCGCTCTGAAGAGCGACCCGGCATTGGCCCAGTTCGGCGGCCGCGTCTCCGATTCCGGTGAAGGCCGCTGGACGCTGAAGGCGGCGATCGACACCGGCGTGCCGGCGCCGGTTCTGTCCTCGGCTTTGTTCGACCGCTTCTCCTCGCAGGGCGAATCCGAATTCGCCGACAAGCTGCTGTCGGCCATGCGCTATGCCTTTGGCGGCCATGTCGAAAAGCCGAAGGCCGGCAAGTGAAGGCCGCAGGGGAGACTCGCAAGATGAGCCCGGAACGGTCCGACACGCTGGTGCTCTTCGGAGCAACCGGCGACCTTGCCCACAAGAAGATATTTCCGGCCCTCTACCAGATGGTAGCCAAGGGGACGCTGACCGAGCCGGTGATCGGCGTCGCCTTCGATGCCTGGGACATCAACCAATTGCAGGCGAGGGCCCGCGACGGCATCGTCAACGCTCTCGGCAAGATCGACGAAAAGATCTTCGCCAAATTCGCCAGTCTGCTGCGCTATGTCAGCGGCGACTACCGCGACGGCGCGACCTTCGAGAAGCTGAAGACGGCGCTCGGCTCGGCGCAGCGGCCGCTTCACTATATGGCGGTGCCGCCGACCATGTTCGAGACCGTCGTCCAGGGGCTGGAGCAATCCGGTACCGCGCATGGCGCGCGGCTGATGGTGGAAAAGCCGTTCGGCCACGATCTCCAATCGGCGCGCTGGCTGAACCGCGTGCTGCATCTGGTGTTCGAAGAGCAGTCGATCTTCCGCATCGACCACTATCTCGGCAAGGAGGCGATCCAGAACCTGCTCTATTTCCGCTTTGCCAATTCCTTTCTCGAGCCGATCTGGAACCGCAACTTCGTCGAAAGCGTACAGATCACCATGGCCGAGGACTTCGGCGTTGAAGGCCGTGGCAAATTCTATGACGATGTCGGCGCTATCCGCGACGTGATCGAGAACCATCTGCTCAACATCCTTTTGCTGCTCGCCATGGAACCGCCGGTCGGCCGCTCGGCCGACGATCTGATCGACGAGAAGGTGCAGGTGCTGCGCGCCATCCGCACGCTGACCAAGGACGACGTCGTGCGCGGCCAGTTCACCGGCTACCTCGCTGAACCCGGCGTGAAGCCGAACTCGCCGGTCGAAACCTTTGCCGCGGTGCGCTTCATGGTCGACACCTGGCGCTGGCAGGACGTGCCCTTCTTCATCCGCACCGGCAAGAACATGCCGGTGCATGTGACCGAAGTGATCGTGCGGCTGAAGCGGCCGCCGCTCGACGTCTTCGATCCGATCAAGCCCAGCGACGCCAATTACGTGCGCTTCCGCATCGACCCGCAGGTGGCGATCTCGATCGGCGCGCAGCGCAAGGCGCCCGGCGACGACATGGTCGGCGAGCAGGTCGAGCTCACCGCGCTCGACGATTCGAAGGGCGACATGCCGCCCTATGAGCGGCTGATCGGCGATGCCATGAACGGCAATGGCCAATTGTTCACCCGCCAGGATGCCAGCGAGCTTGCCTGGCGCATCGTCGGCCCGGTGCTCGGCGACACCACGCCGCCGCATATGTATGAGCCGAAGACCTGGGGGCCTGCCGACGCCATGGCCAGCTTCGGGCCGCCCAACGGCTGGATCAATCCGAGTTGAGCAATTCCAGGAAAGTGCGAGCGGTCTTTCCGTCCGAAATTGGGTAAAAACAAAGAGTTGGAGCATTCCCCCGTTTCCCTGAAACGGGGAACGCGCCAAGTGAGCGGAGGAAACGACATGGCCAAGGCAGCCAGGCCCGCGAAGGCCAAGGCGGAACCGATCGTGCTGACGATCGATGTCGGCGGCTCGCATGTGAAAATCCTCACCAGCGCAGGCGGCGAGATGCGCCGGGCCGATTCCGGACCGGACCTGACGCCGCAGCAGATGGTCGCCACGGTGAAGACGCTGGCCGAAGGGCTGCCCTATGACGTGATCTCGATGGGCTATCCCGGCCCGGTCAGGCACAACAGGCCTTCGCTCGATCCCGCCAATCTCGGCAAGGGCTGGGACGGCTACGATTTTGCCGCCGCCTTCGGCAAGCCGGTCAAGGTCGTCAACGACGCGCTGCTGCAGGCGATCGGCAGCTACGATGGCGGGCGCATGCTGTTCCTCGGCCTCGGCACCGGCCTGGGCGCGGCGATGATCCTCAACAATGTCGGCCAGCCGATGGAACTGGCGCATCTGCCGTACCGCAAGGGCGGCAGTTTCGAAGATTATGTCGGCGAGCGCGGCCTGGAGAAATACGGCAAGAAAAAATGGCGCAAATACGTTTTCGACGTCGTCGGGCGGCTGCGTGCGGCGCTGCAGCCCGATTATGTCGTCATCGGCGGCGGCAATGTCGCACAGACTGGATGAATTGCCCGCCACATCCAGGCGCGGCGACAATACGCGTGCTTTCGAGGGCGGTTTTCGACTATGGCGCGACAAGGCGCTGATCGTCTGATAGTATTAAAATTCAGTATAGTTGTTCAAAATGACGTGTGGCGCGATACGAAGTCATTGCGTTACGCAGATTTGGCGATTAGATCGGTGGCACCGGATGGAATCATCTGGCGCAACCGCACATATGCGGCAAGACAAATGACTAGAGCGGATTTCCGGCTCCGCTGGGACCACTCTGGGAGTTTCCGCCACCCCCCTAGCGACGGAGAGATAAATTGGCCGACGACAGCAACGACTCTGACAAGGACATCGACCTGCTCGAGCTTACCGCCCATATCGTGTCCGCTTACGTCGAGAAGAACCGCTTGCCCGTTGCCGGCCTGAGCGATCTCATCGCCAGCGTTGCGGCGTCGATCGGAGGGCTCAGCCAGCCGCCGGCCCCAGTGGCGGCGCCGCAGATCCCGGCCGTCAATCCCAAGCGGTCGGTGACGCCGGATTACATCATCTGCCTCGAGGACGGCAAAAAATTCAAATCGCTGAAGCGCCATCTCGGCGTCCATTTCAACCTGACGCCGGAAGCCTATCGTACCAAATGGGGCCTGCCGGCCGACTATCCGATGGTTGCCCCCAACTACGCGGCGTCGCGCTCCGAGCTGGCCAAGTCGATCGGCCTCGGCCGCAAGGCTGCAGTGGCCGCGCCGGCGAAAGCCAAGGGTCGGAAGGCCAAAGTTCCGGCCTGAGTGGGATCAGCGCCTCGGCCCTGAGCCAATCGTTTGGACGACTGGAACAGAAGCCTGCCGGCGAATGAGCCTTGGCAGGCTTCGTGCTTTTATGGCTTGTACCTCTGAGTGTCAGGACTTTGGGGGAGCAGCCATGAACTACGCCAGAATGGTGATCGAGAAAGAGGCGCCGGAGGAATACGGCTACGATCGCATTCGGTTCAATCTCTCCGAAAGCTCGATCGCCGATCAGAAACTCTCCGACGTCGGCCTGTCGCTGCCGGATCTCACGCTGTTCTACGGCGAGCATCGCGGCGACAAGGAGTTGCGGGCGCTGATCGCGGCGCAGGATTCCGGCATTTCGCCTGACGATGTTCTTGTGACCGCCGGTGCGGCGGGCGCGCTCTTCATCATTTCGACCTCGCTTCTGTCGGAGCGCGACCACCTTGTCGTCGTCCGGCCGAACTACGCCACCAACATCGAGACCCCCAAGGCGATCGGCTGCGCCATCTCCTATGTCGATCTCGATTTCGACGCAGGCTTTGCCATCGATTTCGGCCGCGTCGCCGCCAGCATGCAACCGAACACCAAGCTGATCAGCGTCACCTGCCCGCACAACCCGACCGGCACGATGATGGGCCGGGCCGATCTCGACGCGCTGATTGCGCTGGCCGAAGCGAGCGGCTGCCATCTGCTGGTCGACGAGACCTATCGCGACCTCTCCTATGGACAGCGCCTGCCGGCGGCGGCTTCTCTCAGCCCCAAAGCGATCAGCGTCTCGTCGCTGTCGAAAGCCTTCGGCATTCCCGGCATCCGCATTGGCTGGCTGATCACCAGCGATGCCGAACTGCAGGAGCGCTTCCTCGCCGCCAAGGAGCAGATCGGCATTTGCGGCAGCGTCATCGACGAAGGCATTGCGCGCGGCATGCTGGGGCGCCGCGACACTTTCTTGGGCGCGCTGCTGCCCGAGATGGCGAAACGCCGCGACATCGTGCAAGCCTGGATCGACCGCGAGCCGCTGGTCGACTGGGTGCGGCCACAAGGCGGCGTCGTCGGATTTCCAAGGCTCGTTGTCAGTCCAGACTTCGACCTCGACCGTTTCTACGTCAATCTCTTGGAAAACCACGGCACCTATGTCGGTCCCGGCCACTGGTTTGATATGCCCAAGCGCTTCTTCCGCGTCGGTTTCGGCTGGCCGAAAGAGGCGGAATTACAGGGCGGCCTCGACGCCATTTCCGCCGCGCTGAGGCAGTAACGTCCGCGTGCAATCGGGCGAGCGGCTTGAAAACCGCTTGATCCGGGCCCGATTTTCACGCATACGCGCCCCGAACTTTGATAAGTTTCATTGGCCGGAACAGCGCCCATTTCCGGGAAGTGCCCCGCCGGCCAATGCAAGCAACGGGGCCTGTATCCATGACATCCCATTCCCATACACCGCCTGACCGGCGTTACGCCGCCTTCCGCCATCGCTCCTTCCTGAGCTATTGGGCGGCGCGTTTCCTGACCACCTTCGCCACCATGATCGTGTCCGTCGCCGTCGGCTGGCAGATCTATGATCTGACGCGCGATCCCTTCGATCTCGGCATTGTCGGCATCGTCCAGTTCCTGCCGTCGCTGCTGCTGGTGCTGGTCACCGGCGTTGTCGCCGACCGTTTCGGCCGCCGCCTGATCATGGCGCTGGCGACGGTAGTCGAGGCAGGTTGTGCGCTTGTCCTGTTGTACTTCACGCTGCGCAGTCTCGTCAGCCCGCTGCCGATCTTCATCGTGCTGGCTATGTTCGGCCTGGCGCGCGCTTTTTATGGGCCGGCCTCGTCGTCGCTGTTCGCCAACCTTGTTCCGCCGGAAGATTTCGGCAATGCGATCGCCTGGAACTCGTCCGCCTGGCAAACGGCGACCATTGTCGGCCCGGTCGCCGGCGGCCTGCTCTATGGCGTCTCGGCCGAAGCCGCGTACGCCGTTGCCTCCGTGCTGATGCTGGTGGCCGGTCTGCTGATCTTCACCATTCCGAAACCGGCCCAGCAGAGCGCCACCGACAAGCCGACGATGGAGACGCTGTTTGCCGGCTTCCGATACATCTGGAGCGAGAAGATCGTCCTGGGCGCCATCTCGCTCGACCTCTTCGCCGTGCTTCTGTCCGGTGCCTCGGCGCTGCTGCCGGTCTATGCCCGCGATATTCTGGAACTCGGCCCGTGGGGCCTCGGCCTGCTGCGCTCGGCGCCCGGCATCGGCGCCATCTGTGTCGCGGTCTGGCTTGCCGGGCATCCGCTGCGCGACAGTGCCGGCAAGATCATGCTCGGCTTCGTCGCCGGGTTCGGCGCCTTCACCGTGCTGTTCGGCGTCTCGACCATCACCTGGCTGTCTATCCTGGCCCTTGCCGGCCTCGGCGCCACCGACATGTTCAGCGTCTATATCAGGGAGACGCTGATCCAGCTGTGGACACCCGACGAGGTGCGCGGCCGCGTCAACGCCGTCAACCAGGTCTTCGTCGGCGCCTCCAACGAAGTCGGCGAGTTCCGCGCCGGCACCATGGCGGCGCTGATCGGCACCGTGCCGGCGGTGGTGATCGGCGGCGTCGGTGCGATTGCCGTCGCCGGACTGTGGGCGGTGCTGTTTCCGCAACTGCGAAGGGTGCGGCATCTCAACAGCCGCAACTGATCGAGTAAGCCGCAGGATCCGGCGCTCGGTCCAAATCAGCTTGCGCCGATGACGGCTGAGATGGGCCGGAAGCGGATGGGCCGGTTCTGGGCGAACTAGCCAGATGGCGGGGCAGCCACAGGGTGGACATTTCAGTCCATATGGAAAATGATTATGTTGCCATGCACAATACTGCAGTGCTCTGGTTTCGACGAGAAACCTTAAATATACAAGAGAACCACCCGACCTCCGGGTCCAGCTAGCGGGGACGCAAATGGACACTTCAGGGAATCGGCAATCGCATCGCGACGCAAGCGGGCGACCCAGCCGATCGGTCGGCTGGCTGGCCCGCTCCGCCGTCCCAGTGGCATTCCTGCTCGGCATGGCTTTCAGCAGCAACGCGTTTGCGCAGGACCAGCAACTGCCGGTGGTGACGGCGGCCAAGCCGGTGGTGCGTGAAATCGTCGAAGACGACGAGTTCGTCGGGCGCTTCGAAGCCGTCGACGAGGTCGCCATCCGTTCGCGCGTCAGCGGCTATCTGGACAAGATCAGCTTCCAGGACGGCGCACTGGTCAACAAGGGCGACCTGCTCTTCACCATCGACCAGCGTCCGTACCAGGCGGCCTACGATGCCGCCAAGTCGCAAGTAGACGTCGCCAAGTCCCTGCTCGAATTCTCCAAGATGCAGCTGGATCGCGCCGATGAACTCGCCAAGACCGGCAATATCTCGGCCGCGACGGTCGACGACCGCCGGCGGGAATACCTTTCGGCACAGGCGCAGATGCAAGGCGCGACGGCTGCGCTGACGACGGCCAACCTGAACCTGGAGTTCACCGAGATCAAGGCGCCCTTGTCCGGCCGCATCGACCGCCGGCTGGTGTCGGTCGGCAACCTCGTGCAGCCGGATTCCACCTTGCTGACGACTATCGTCACGCGCGATCCGATCGACTTCTATTTCGACGTCGATGAGCGCCTGTATTTCAGCTACGCCCGCGACGCGAAGGAGCGCGGCGGCAGCATGCAGGAAGGCGCCGGCGGGCTCGAGGTGGTGGTTCGCGTCGCCGACCGCGCGGAGGCGGTATTCAAGGGCAAGCTCGATTTTGCCGAGAACCGGATCGACAACGCGACCGGCACCATGCGGGTGCGTGCAAGGTTTGCCAACGCCGACGGCGTTCTCCAGCCAGGCATGTTCGGGCGCATCAACGTGCCGGGGTCGCTGCCGCATAGCGGCGTCCTGGTGCCCGACGAGGCGGTCGGCGCCGATCAGGATCGCCGCATCGTGTACCTGGTGGATGAGGCCGGGATGGTGTCGGCGAAGCCCGTGCGCACCGGCCCGCTTCTCGACGGCTACCGGGTGATCCGCGCGGGCCTGACCGGCGACGAGACGATCATCGTCAACGGGCTGATGCACGCCAGGCCCGGCACCAAGGTGAAAGTCGAGATGGTGACGTTGCCGCCCAAGGTCGAGACCGCCGGGTTGCAGCAATGAGGTTCGCCCATTTCTTCGTCGACCGTCCGATCTTCGCATCGGTGGTTTCGATCGTCCTCCTGATCCTCGGCGGGATTGCTTATACCCAGCTGCCGATCGCGCAATATCCCGAGATCGCGCCGCCGACCATCGTCGTTCGCGCCCAGTACCCGGGCGCCGACGCCGAGACAGTGGCAGCGACGGTGGCAACGCCGATCGAGCAGGAGATCAACGGCGTCGAGGGCATGCTTTACATGTCGTCCTATTCGTCCGGCGACGGGGCGATGGCGCTGACCATCACCTTCAAGCTAGGCACCGATCTCGACCAGGCGCAGGTGCTGGTACAGAACCGCGTGTCGGTCGCCGAGCCGCGCCTGCCCGAAGAAGTCCGCCGCCTCGGCATCACCACCATCAAGAGCTCGCCCGACCTGATGATGGTCGTGCACATGCTGTCGCCCGACAATACCTACGACCAGCTCTACGTCTCGAACTACGCCCGCTCGCGGGTGCGCGACATACTGCTCAGGTTGGACGGCGTCGGCGACCTCATCATCTTTGGCGAACGCGAATATTCGCTGCGCATCTGGCTCGATCCGGAAAAACTGTCCGCCCTGGGGATGACCTCGGGCGATGTGGTGCAGGCGCTGCGCGACCAGAACGTCCAGGTGTCGGGCGGCTCCATCGGCGCGCCGCCGACCAATACCGGCACGGCGTTCCAGTACACGGTCACCACGCAAGGCCGCTTCAACGACGCACGCGACTTCCGATACGTGATCGTCAAATCGGCCGAAGACGGCCGCCTGATCCAGCTGCAGGACGTGGCGCGCATCGAGCTCGGCGCCAAGGATTACGTCACCAACTCCTATCTCAACGGCAAACCGGCGGTGGCGCTCGCCATCTTCCAGCGGCCAGGCACCAATGCGCTCGCCGCAGCCGCGGAGATCCAGGACAAGATGAAGGAGCTTTCCCAGGACTTCCCGAAGGGATTGAGCTACGACATCGTCTACAATCCGACCGAGTTCGTCGCCGAGTCGATCCAGGAGGTCTACAAGACGATCCTCGAGGCGATGGTTCTGGTCATCATCGTCATCATCGTCTTCCTGCAATCGTGGCGCATGGCGATCGTGCCGATCGTGGCGATCCCCGTGTCGCTGATCGGCACGCTGGCGGTGCTTTACGCCGCCGGCTTCTCCCTCAACATGCTGACGCTGTTCGGCCTCGTGCTGGCCATCGGCATCGTCGTCGACGATGCGATCGTCGTTGTCGAGAACGTCGAGCGCAATATCGCCAGCGGGCTGGCGCCCAATCCGGCGTCGCATCTGACCATGGACGAAGTCGGAACGGCGGTCATCGCGATCTCGCTGGTGCTGATAGCCGTGTTCGTGCCGACAGCCTTCATTCCCGGCATTTCCGGGCAGTTCTACCTGCAGTTTGCGATCACCATCGCGGTGTCGACGGCGATCTCGGCATTCAATTCGCTGACGCTCTCGCCGGCGCTGGCCGCGCTGCTGTTCAAGCCGCACCACACTGCTGCGGCGCCGCCGCGCTTTTTCCTGGCGCGGTTCGGACGGGCGCTTGCCGACGGCTTCAATGGCGGCTTCGACAAGGTCGCCCATTGGTATTCGAGCATCGTGCGCGTGCTGGTCGGCTCGCGGATAGCGATCGCCGCCACGCTGGCCGTTTTCGCGGCCCTCATCTACGCCACGGTCTATATGGTGCAGACGGTGCCGCGCGGTTTCATTCCGTCGCTCGACCAGGGCTATGCGATCGTCGTCGTCCAGTTGCCGGACGGCGCCTCGCTATCGCGGACCGATGCCGTCATCCAGCAGGCGTCGCAGATCATCCAGAAAACGCCGGGCGTCGACTACGCGGTCGCCTTCGCCGGCTTCTCCGGTGCCACCTTTACCAATGCCAGCAACGCGGGCGTGATCTTCGCCAGGTTCAAGCCGTTTGACGAGCGACTGGAAGCCGGCCAGTCCGCGACCCAGGTCATCGGCAATTTGTTCGGCAGCCTGCAAAGCATCAAGGAAGCCTTCATTATCGCACTGCCGCCGCCGCCGATCCGCGGCGTCGGCAATGCCGGCGGCTTCAAGCTGCAGATCCAGGAGCGCAACAGCGCCGACATGCGGCAGATCCTGGCGCTTGCCTATGAAATTGCCGGCAAGGCCAACAAGACGGCGGGGCTGACCGGCGTGTTCACCACCTTCTCCGCGTCCAGCCCGCAATTCTTCCTGGCGATCGATCGCGACAAGGCGCGCATCCTGAACGTGCCGATCCCCAACATCTTCGAGACGCTGTCTATCAATCTGGGTACCGCCTACGTCAACGACTTCAACGCTTTCGGGCGCGTCTACCAGGTGCGCGCGCAGGCCGACCAGGCGTTCCGCCTCGATCGCGCCGACATCTTGAAACTGAAGGTGCGCTCGGCGACCGGCGCGCTGGTTCCGCTGGGCACGTTGATCGAGATCCGCGACGTCACCGGCCCGGCGCTGGTCCAGCGCTACAACATGTACGTCTCGGTGCCGCTGCAGGGCAACGCCGCGCCCGGCGTTTCCACCGGCGATGCGCTTGCCAAGATGGAAGCGATCACGGCACAGACGTTGCCGGCCGGTACCTCCTACGAATGGACCGAGCTCGCCTATCAGGAGCGTAACACCGGCAATGCCGCTGTCTATATCTTCGGACTGTCGGTGCTGTTCGTGTTCCTGGCGCTGGCGGCGCAATATGAAAGCTGGGTGCTGCCGTTCGCCATCGTGCTGGTGGTGCCGCTCGGCGTGCTCGCGGCGTTGCTCGGCGTGTCGTTCCGAGGGCTGGACAACAACATCCTCGTGCAGATCGGCCTCATCGTGCTGATCGGGCTTGCCGCCAAGAACGCGATCCTGATCGTCGAGTTCGCGCGGCAGGCCCAGGAACGCGGCTTGTCGGCGGCCGAGGCTGCCGTCGAAGCCTGCCGGCTCAGGCTGCGGCCGATCCTGATGACCGCCTTCTCGTTCATCCTCGGCGTCGTGCCACTGATGATCGCGACGGGCCCGGGCGCGGAAATGCGGCAGTCGCTCGGCACCGCGGTGTTCTCCGGCATGCTGGGCGTCACTTTCGTCGGCCTGTTCCTGACGCCGGTGTTCTACGTCACGCTCAGGTCGCTGTTCTCACGGCGCAAGCCGCATGCCGAGGCCGAGTCTTCGGCACCGGCAGAGGTGCCGTCCGAGACGGCCGCCGAGTAGTGTTACACGGGCAGTTCGTGGCGCTGCCGACTATTTCGTTTTGGTGTTGAATTCACGGTTTGCAGCATAGTCGATAGTGAAGGTGCCCGCAGGAGCGCGAACGCCCTGCTTCACGTTGGATATGGTGACTGTCGAGGTAAGGCCCCTCTCGTCAGTCAGGGTCCATCTGCGTAGATCGAGCGATTCCCTGTCAAACACCATAGTGATATTCGAATTGCCGAAGGCCGACTTGTCGGCCAGCCTGATGATCACCTGGGCGCCATCGTCCCTAATACTTTTGAGGCGATTGCCGGAAAAGTTGACCTGATTGTCGAGGAGCAGCTTGAGCGGCGTCTTCGAGAGAGCATAGAGCCGCGATGTCTTGAGCTTCTTGTTATAGACCACCAAGGATTTTCCATCTGCAATTACGCTGACCCCTGATTGGCCTGCATAGTTGAAGCGGATCTTGCCCGGCCGCTGGAGGAAAAATTTCCCTTTGGTCCTTTCCGCTCTTGGGCCCGACTGGACAAAGTCCCCGGACATGGACTTTACCGATGAGAAGTGATCGGCAATCGTCTTCGCTTCTACAGGTGCGGCCAAGGCCGCGGTCGAAAGTTCGGCGTTTATCGCGACAGCGCTGACAACGGCGAACCAGAAAGCCCGCAGTCTTTTGCTGTTATATGCCATTCAGTTATCCTACCCCGAGCAGGCGCGTGATCGAAAGAGATCACGCGCCTTTGAGATCAGTAGCCGTCCGGGCACTGAGCAACGTAAACTCGACCGTTCCGACCGCGATATCTGCACTGGCCGGCTTCGCTGGCGTGCCCGATGACCGCCCCGGCCAGCGCTCCGACCGCCCCGCCAACAACCGCCCCTTTTACCGGGTCGCCGGCCACTGCTGCGCCTACAGCTGCGCCACCCAAACCACCGACGGCAGCGCCTTGTTCGGTGCGGGAGCATGCCGCGAGCGGAATGAGTAGGCTCAAAATGAGCAGCGTCTTCTTCATTAGTTCTCTCCTGGGGCCGTTATTAGCCGAAGCTTAAATGCGCCACGGAGTTTTTCGATCCATCGGAGTGTTTGGGGCGCAATCCAAATCTGCGGGAACGGGCTATGGTCCCGGATCCATCGTACACGCCTCCCATAGGTAAGTCGTCTTTGGGCAAGCTCGGCCGTTCAGAGTAGTTGGATTTGCTCTATCCCTCAGTAGGCTTGCCGAAGATCAGGCTCAAAAACTCGCTCAGCCAGCGCTTGAGGTGCATATCCCAGATCAGCCGGCCGCCGAGATGGTCGCGGCCGGGCTGCGCGCCGGGCAATTCGAAACGGTGTGCGCCGCGCACCACCCAGCGCTGCATCATCAACCGGGTCAGTTCGCCATGGAACTGGATGCCCCAGGCATTATCGCCATAGCGAAAAGCCTGGTTGGGGTAGGTTTCCGCCGTCGCCAGCAGCGTCGCATCCCTGGGCAGCGAAAAGCCTTCGCGGTGAAACTGGTAAACCATGTCGGGCCAGGGCAGCAGCTTCTTGCCGGCTTCGGTCGGCTTCAGCGGATACCAGCCGATCTCGACCAGCCCCTCGCCATGCCCCTCGACCTTGCCGCCGAGATGATTGGCCAGCATCTGCGCGCCAAGGCAGATGCCGAGCAAGGGCCGGTTCTCCTTTAGCGGAACATTGAGCCAGTTGGTCTCGCGGCGGACGAACTCATCTTCGTCATTGGCGCTCATCGGCCCGCCAAACACCACGGCGCCCGCGTGTCCCTCCAGCGTCTCCGGCAGGCTGTCGCCGAGAGGCGGCCGGCGGATGTCGAGGTCAAAACCTTCCTCAAGCAGCATGTGGCCAACCCGGCCGGGGCTCGAAGTCTCCTGATGCAGCACGATCAGGATTTTTGGTTTCGAGCTCGGTCTGGGCGGCATGGAAAGGCGGAATCCTATTCGTCGCTCGACGTTCCGCTGGCGCCGGGCGCGGCGGCCGCCGCCTTGCGGCGCGCCTCGACGCGGTCGTGGCGCTCGACGCCGATCAGTTCGGCGACGCGCCAGACGGTGTTGTCCTCCAACTCGTGCAGTTCGCCATCGGCATAGACGATTTCCCACATCAGGCCGATGAAAGCCTTGCGCGCCTCGGCGTCGAGATGGCGCTTCAAGACGCTGGTGAAGGCATAGAGGTCGATCGCCTCATTGTCGGCGCGCTCGCCGGCGGCAGCCAACGCATCGAGTTCGTCGCCGCTGATCGAATAGCTCTGCGCCAGCACCTGCTTGAACCGCTCCCACTCGACATCCTGGCGCACGCCGTCGGCATTCATCACATGATAGAGCAAAGCCGACTCCGCAACGCGCGGATCGTCCGCATTGGCGCGAGCCCCAGCCCCGGAGGGCAGGTCTTTCAGAAAGGCCAGGATGCGTTCGAACATGGTGCTCACTTCACATTATTGGAGCATGATCTTTTCCAAAAACCGGTATCCACTTTGTGGGATCATGCTTCAGGGATCAAAACAGGCGGAAGCGGCGCGGTGACTTCTCCGCTTCGTCATCGGGGTCGACGCCGGGGTCGTCGGGCAGCCGCGCCAGTTCCTCGGCAGGTTCGACGGGTTCGGCGTCGTTTGGTATTGCGGCGAAAGCGGCGGCGGTGACCGGCGTGACCCGGTCATCGCCCACAGCGGGCTTCGGCTCGGTCGGCGCCTCGCTGATCGTCCTGGCGATGGCCGGATGATCGATCACTTCGGCTTCCTTTGCCGGCTTGGCGGGTGCCGCAAGCACCGGCACATCGGCTTCGTCTTCATGGCTGTCGATGAGCTGGCCCAGCCGCTCCATCGGTGCGCGCCAGGCGAAAGCGTCGAGCTTGCCGCTGACCGGCGATACCGGCGCCCAGCGTTCGGAGACGACGCCGTCGGCGACCCAGGCCGGATCGCGCGGCGCCCTGACCGCCTTGGACAGCAATTGCCTGATCTTGCCCTGGTCGCCGGTCTCTGCCTCCTCGATATCGGCCAGCAGCAGGTAAGCGCCTTCCCGGCGATCCATGCGGATCGCGGCTTCCGCCTCGCGGCGGGCGGTGGAAAAATCCTGCGCATCGAGCGCGGCGCGCGCCACCGTCATCGACGATTCGGCATTGTTGCGCTTCAGCTCCTGCAGCTTCTTCGCCCGGTTGAGACGATCGACCACGGCATCTCCCGGCCTTGCATGGGTGTAGAGCTCGGCGATCTCGGGATGCGGCTCCGCCTTCCAGGCTGCCTCAAGGATCTTCGAGCCTTTGCGCACATCGTTCTGTTTGAACAGAAGATTGGCGGCTGCAACCGCGGCCGGCGCGAAATCGGGCGCGAGCTTGTTGGCCTCGAGAGCGGCTGCCTTGGCTGCATTGGGGTCGCTGTCGGTCAGCGCCTGCGCCTTGGCGGTCAACAGCACAGCGCGGCGGCGATTGGCGGCGTCGCGTTCGATCTGCCTGGTCGACTTCTGCGCCTCCACCAGCTTCAGCGCGCCGTCCCAGTCGCCGCGCCCGGTCAGATCCTCCAGCGTCGACTCGGCGGCCCAAGCCAGTTGCGGCGCGACGGAAGCGGCGCGGCCGGCATAGTGACGCGCCGCGTTGCGGTCGCCGAGCCGTTCGGCTTCGAGATAGAGCCCGCGCAGGCCAAGCAGCCGCATTTCGGGGTCGTCGAGCATGGCCTCGAATTTTTCGCGCGCGCCCTCATGGTCGCCTTCGAGCAGCGAGGCTTGCGCTTCGAGCAACTGGATCAGCGGCTCCTGGTCGGAGCGGATCAGCTTGGCGGCTTCCTTGGTCTTCTTGCGGGCCAGCGCGCCGTCGCCGGCGCCGGCTGCGATCATGCCGGTCGACAGCGCCTGATAGCCACGGTCGCGGCGGCGGACGCGGAAATAGCGCGAGATCGTGTACGGGCTGTTCCACAGCGACTTGATCAGCCACCAGACGATCATCACCGCTGCGACGACGGCAACGATCGCCACCGCCGCCACCATCAGGCTGACCTGGTATTGGTAACCATTGAAGGTGACGACCATCTCGCCGGGACGATCGGCCAGCCAGGCAAAGCCGAGGCCGAGCGCGAAGACGGTGGCGAGAAAGATGAGAATGCGGATCATCGTGTCGTCCTCATGCCTTCATCGCACCTGCAATCAGCGCGTCGACCTGCGTCTCGACGTCGATGCGCGCCTTCAGTTTGCCGGCAAAGTCGGCGCCGGCAGCCTTGACCGCATCCGGCAGCGTTGCGTATTCGCTGAGCGCCTTGGCGTAGTCGCCCTGGTTGACCGCCACTTCGATGCGCGCCACGGTTTCCGGCGCGCCGGCGCCTTCGACGGCGCCGATCGGCCGGACCTTGACCAGCGATTCGGCGCTCGACAAAAGGTTCTGGAAGAAGCCGGCATTTTCATCGACCGGCGTCGCCGCCGCGACCATCGCATTGGCCGCGGCGTCGGCCTCGCCGGCGATCTCGGTGCGGGTCGGGACGCCCTTTTCAGCGTAGGGGCGCAGCGCTGCAATCTGCGGTGCATCGGGCGAGATCGCCGCGAAGGTCTCCAACTCGGCGGCGAACGGCGCGCCGCGGTCAAGCGCCGCCTTCAAGGCCGAAGCGGCGATGGCCATCGCGATCTTTGGCTGCGAGGCCTGCGCATCGACCTTGCCGGCGAGCTGCGTCACCGACTGCTCCAGCGCGGCGATCTTGCCTTCCTGCGCCTTGGCTGCCTCGCCGGCCGATTTCACCAGTGCGTCGAGGCCCGCCAGTCTTTCATTGAGCGGCGCGAGATCGACGGGCGCTGCACCACCGGCCTGGCCAAGGGCGGCGACCGCCGTCTCTATCTGCTTGACCTTGTCGCCAAGCGCTGCAAGCCCGGCATTGTCGCCGGCGCCGCCCTTTTCGACCGCCGATTTCAGCGATGCGACATCGGCCTTGACCTGATCCAGCGCCGAAGACAGCCCGTCGACCTTGGCCGTTGCGGCGCCATTGCCGCTGGCTTCCCTGAGGTCGGCGATTTCGCGCTTCAGCGAAGCGATCTCGCCATTGACGCCGTCGAGCGAGACCGTGCCCGCCCCTGAGCCCGGAGCGCCAAGCACGCCGGCAAACTGCAGCCCCCCGGCGGCAGCCAGCGCGATGACACCGCCGATGATGCCGGCGGCAATGCCGTTCGTGCGCTTCGGTTGCGCGGCCATGGGCTGGTTCCCGGCTGTCCTTGGGGTTTCCTTGGGTGCACCCGGCTTGGGCGAGGCATCCTCGAAACTGAAGTCGGAGGTTCTGGCGCGCGGTGGCGCATCCGAAGCGGTGGGGTAAGGCTGCTCCGCCTGGGTGGACGCCTTGGCATCGGCGCTTTCGGGAGCGGCCTGCGCCGCGGCGTCGGAGTGCTCCCACGGCTCGAGATCGGCCTGATCGGCATGAACGGGCTCGTCAGGCGTCTCCGGCTGCGCATTGGCCATGGCAGCCGCATCCTCAGCCGCAACCGACCCTGCCGGGGCCTCGACGTCGTCCGAGTTGGCGACATCCGTCTTGGCGGCATCCGCATCGGCAATGCGCGAGACAGCGCCGGGTTCGAGTTCGATGGTCACCGGCTCGCGGCGGCTTTTCGAATGTCGCATCTTCGGCGTCTTGACCATGCCTGGGCTCCGCAATCCTGCTTCGTCTGGGCGCCCGACGGCGCGTGATGGTTTGAAAAATGGTCTAGCACATCATCATCAGGTGAAAAGGGGCGGCGTGATGACACGGGGCTCAGTCGCCGCGGTGCAACAGCTCAAGCAGCGCCTCCTCCTGCGGTTCCCGCGCAATGCGTATTTTTTTGCCGGCGGCATTGTCAAACGCCGCTGCCACGCGCTCGGAGAGCGCAAAAGCCTGCATGTTTTCAAGGAGATCGCGCAGTTCCGCCCGGCTGGCCAAGGCCTGCAACGCTGCCGCCGCCTTGGCTGAATAGAGCAGCACCGCGTCGACCGCCTGATCGGACAGGCGTGTACGGATTTCAGCATCGGAATAATCGAGCGAAATCGTGTCGTAGGTTTCGACGGTGCGGACCTCGACGCCGGCCTTTCGCAGCCGCGCCTCGAATGCCGGAAACCGCACGCGCCCTGTGAGATAGACGACCGCCTTGCCGGAAAGGCCGGCAGCAATCGCCTCGGCCAGCCGCTCGGCGTCGCCCGCCCCTTCGCTGACCGACAAGAACCCTGTCGAACGTGCCGCTTCAGCCGTCCTGCGTCCGACGGCATGGCAAGGCAAGGCGGCGAGCGCACGAATGAGTTCTTTCGGCGCATGCCGCACCGCATTTGCGCTGGTCACAGCGACGGCCACGGCATTGTCGCTCGCAGCATCGGCGCCAACCCGCAGTGTCACCGTTTCGGTCAGCGGCAGAAGGAGCGGCTCAAATCCCAATTCCTGCAGCCGCCGCATGGTTCGCGACGCCCCAGGTTGCGGCCGCGTCACCAGGACACGCATATCAGACCCAGCCGTCGAAGAAGGTTTCGCCCGCTTTGACCCGCACCATCCTGGCCGCGTCCGTGCCGATGTCAGCGGCATCCAGCGCCAAGCCTTCGGCCTTGACCTCATGCGATTGCGTGCCATCGGGCGAAATGATCAGCCCGGCGAAAACCAGCCTGCCGCCCGATATCGTCGCATAGCCGGCGATCGGCGTGCGGCAGGAGCCATCGAGCGCCGCCAGGAAGGCGCGCTCACAGGCCAGCGCCTGGCCTGTCGACACATCATGGATGGCCACCAGCATCTTTTCGACCTCGCTGTCGCCGATGCGGGTTTCGATGCCGATTGCGCCTTGTCCCGGCGCCGGCGGAAAAGCATCGAGCGGCATCAGATCGGTGACGACATGGCCGAGCCCGAGCCGCTTCAGCCCGGCATAAGCGAGGATCGTGCCTTCGGCGACGCCTTCCTCCAGCTTGCGCAGCCTGGTCTGCACATTGCCGCGGAACATGACCACGTCTAGGTCCGGCCGCATGCGCCGGATCAGCGCCTGACGCCTGAGCGAAGACGACCCGACCTTGGCGCCTTGCGGCAAATCAACAATGCGCTCCACCGCCTTGCCGATGAAGGCGTCCCGCGCATCCTCGCGCGGCAGGAAGGCGGACAGCTCCAGCCCGACCGGCAGCACTGTCGGCATGTCCTTGGAGGAATGCACGGCGATATCGATCGTGCCGGCCAGCAGCGCCTCTTCGATTTCCTTGGTGAACAGCCCCTTGCCGCCGGCTTCCGACAGCGGCCGGTCCTGGATGCGGTCGCCGCTGGTCGAAATGACGACGACCTCGAAGGCTTCCGCCGGCATGCCATGCGCTTCCATCAGCCGCGCCTGCGTCTCATGCGCCTGGGCGAGCGCCAGCGGGCTGCCGCGTGTTCCGATTTTCAAAGTTTGCATGGCGCGCGGTCCGTGATAACCCCCGGCTGGCTTTGCGTTTCCGGCGCTCTCCCTAACGAGGCCCGCCTCTACTAACTAGGAAAGTCCGGCGACACAATCTCTGGAGACAGCGACGAATTGATCCGCGTTCTGGGCATTGAGACGAGTTGCGACGAGACCGCCGCCAGCGTGGTGACGCTGGACGGCGATTCCGTGCCGGTGATTGCGTCCAACATCGTGCTCAGCCAGATCGAGGAGCACGCCGCCTTCGGCGGCGTCGTGCCGGAGATCGCCGCGCGTGCCCATGTCGAGGCGCTGGACGGCATTGTCGAGGCCGCTCTTGCGGATTCGGGCGTAGCCCTGGCCGACATCGACGCCATTGCCGCCACTGCGGGCCCCGGCCTGGTCGGCGGGCTGATCGTCGGCCTGATGACGGCCAAGGCGATTGCAGCGGCCGCCGGCAAGCCGCTGATCGCCATCAACCATCTCGAAGGCCACGCACTGACCGCAAGGCTGACCGACGGGCTCGACTTTCCCTATCTGCTGCTGCTGGTTTCCGGCGGCCACACCCAGATCGTCGCCGTGCGCGGCGTCGGCGACTACCAGCGCTGGGCGACGACCATCGACGACGCGCTCGGCGAAGCTTTCGACAAGACGGCCAAAATGCTCGGCCTGCCCTATCCCGGCGGCCCGAACGTCGAAAAGGCGGCAATGTCGGGCGATGCGGCGCGCTTTGCCCTTCCGCGGCCGATGAAGGGCTCGGCGCAGCCCGATTTCTCCTTCTCCGGCCTCAAGACTGCGGTGCGCCAGGCGGCGACCGCCATCCAGCCGCTGACTGAGCAGGATGTCGCCGACATCTGCGCCTCGTTCCAGGCGGCAGTAGCCGATGCGCTGGGCGACCGCGTGGCCCGCGCGCTTGCCCGCTTCCGCGACGAATTTCCGGACAAGGCCAAGCCGGCGCTGGTCGTTGCCGGTGGCGTCGCCGCCAACAGAGCGATCAAGGCGACGCTGCAGAAGCAGTGCGCCGAGGCCGGCTTCGCCTTTGTCGCGCCGCCGCTCAAACTGTGCACCGACAATGCGGCGATGATCGCCTGGGCCGGGATCGAGCGGTTGCGGGCAGGCCTGTCGCAAGAGAACGGCTTCGATTTCGTGCCGCGTTCGCGCTGGCCGCTGGACAGCATTTCGGCGCCGATGGTCGGCTCCGGCCGGCGCGGAGCGAAAGCATGAGCGCCAGCAAGACAAGCGGCAGGGACAGAACCGGCTGGCGCGTCGCCGTGCTTGGCGGCGGCGCCTGGGGCACGGCGCTGGCGCTGGCGATGCTGCGCTCCGGTCACGATGTGCGGCTCTACGCCCGCGACGAAGAGACGGTTTCCGCGATCCGCCGCGGCGAGAACCCGCGTTATCTCCCCGGCATCGCCATTGAAACAGGCATTGCGGCGACCAGCGATATCGGCACTGCCCTGACCGATGCCGATTGCGCGCTGGCCGTGGCACCGGCACAGGCGCTGCGCGCCATGCTGACGACGGCAAAGCCCCATATGCCGAAAGGCATCCCGCTGGTTCTCTGCGCCAAAGGCATTGAGCGCGACACCGGCGCGCTGCTGTCGGCGATCGTTGATGAGATTCTGCCCGAAACTCCGGTTTCGGCCCTGTCCGGTCCCAGCTTTGCCGCCGACGTCGCCAGGGGTCTGCCGACCGCTGTCGTGGTTGCTGCACGCGACGACGCCTTGGCGGCCGAGCTTGCCGCGCGCTTTTCGGCGCAGAATCTGCGCTGCTATTCCAGCGACGATTTGATCGGCGTCGAGATCGGCGGTGCTTTGAAGAATGTGTTCGCCATTGCCGCTGGCGCCGTCACCGGCGCTGGGCTCGGCGCCAGCGCGCAGGCCGCCATGGTGACACGCGGCTTCGTCGAACTGCGCCGCATCGGCGCGTCCTTCGGCGCCAAGCCGGAGACGCTGATGGGGCTTTCCGGCCTCGGCGACCTTTTGCTCACCTGCTCTTCGGCCCAGTCGCGCAATTTCGCCTATGGGCTGGCGCTGGGGCAAGGTAAGCCCTTGTCCGGACTGCCGCTCGCCGAAGGCGTGCCGACGGCGGCGATCGCCGCCCGCATCGCCACCGAGCGCCACATCGACGCGCCGATCATCGCTGCGGTGTCGGCGATACTGGACGGCACGATCACCATTCGGCAGGCTGTCACGGCATTGATGACCCGGCCGCTGAAGACCGAAACCGGTATTTAATTGTAAACTCCCGTGAACAGCTCGGTATTGTCCCCGCCAGGCACGATGCGGTTTTCATAGTGACCTTCCGGCAGCAGCAGTGCCTCGGCTGGACCGTTGCGCAGGACAACGTCGCTGGTACCTGCCTCCAAGGATAGGGGCGAAGAATGCGAGGTGCCGTTTATCTCGACCTCGCCGTCTGCAAGCTCCCCGCTGGTCGTGTACAGGCTGTATCGTCCGGCGACAGGCACCTTGAAAACGACCGGACGACCGGAATAGAGGCGACGACCAGCCATTCTGATGTTGGGAGCGATCTGGACGTAGCTGTCGCGGATGAGAGGCGCGATCACGGTATCGATCAAATCCATGCGATATGACCAGAGGACCATCTTGGGCGGGGAATCCGAGAGAACTTTGTAGGCTTCCGATTGCCTGCCTTCCTGCAATGTTTTCAAGACATAATGCTGGTCGAGCCAGAGTGTGGAGGGCTCCTGTCGATTGGGCAGCATGGCGATGCCGTCGAAATACTTCTCATCCGGTGCGAGCAAAGATTCCGCGCGCGAGACCAGTTCAAGCTGGGCCTGATTGTTGAGGCGTAGGTAAACGACATTGCTCGCGTAGCTCATTGCGATGGCTGTGATCAGCACCGCGAGGACAGGAACCCGGTAGCGCGCGTGGGTTGCGGTGCTGTCGAGAAGCTCCAACGACCAGAGCGCAACGAACGGCAACGCCATGATGAAGACATAAGGCCAGGGCTGGTCGTGCGTGAATACCAGCACCGTGATGACGAGTGAAAAGATCAGCGCAATTCGCCTTCGACCATCGAGTTTCATGATCCGCATCAGTGACAGGGCCATACCGGAGAAACAGATCCCGTAAAGAAGGGCGTTCCGCGCCAGTGTCTGTAACACGAACTGCCTCAGTCCCCCGTAGTCACCGCCTCCACGCGTCGCAATCTCGACCGGGCCAAGTAAAAGGTTTTTGGCCGCGAGAACAGGGGCGCCTCCACCGAAGATCAAGCAATAGACCATTATCGGAACGGCCCATCCAAGCACGAGCCACCCTCCGCGAACCGCCCCTGTTGCGTAGCGTCTCATCAAGGCTGCGTCAGCAACAAGGCCGATGCCGAGCGCAACGTTGAAGTAGACCGATTTCTGAGTGATGACGAAGGCAAGGCCACTTAGCATGCCGGCGGCAACAAGCTGCCTTGCCCTCAACCCAGGTGCGCGCAGGACAACCAGCAACGCCGCCACGGCGAAGAACACTGCCGGCGGTTCGGCGATGGTACGAAAGATGCGCTCCATGAAATTCGAAAAGCACAGGAGAACGAGGACGATCGTCAAAGCGCGCACGCGATCCTCGCCCAGAGCGCGAGCGCATGGGTAGATCAAAGAGATCGTCCCGCAGGCCAGCAACGCAGTCTGCATGCGGCCAGCAAGCAGAATCGACGTGGCATTCCAGCCGATCAGATGAGCAATCTCATAAAAAGCCGCATAGCCGACCGCCTTGGGATGCCAGATCGTATCGAACAGGCCGTTGGAGAAATATTTCGCCCATCCGAGTTGGACGAATTCATCCATGACGAAGCGGATGTTCCAAGCCAGAACGAACAGCAAGATGATCTTGAGTGCGATCAGGATATGCAGAAAAGTTGTTGTTGGGCGCTGCCCGAGAGCGAACAGCTTGTTTGGTCCCGGCTCCTGCGTATTCAAGACAACCCCCTCGATCGTGCCCAGGCAGACCAACGCCAGGCGTGCTGCCTCGCTGGGCGCAACGCCCTTCATCCTCAGACAACAACTTCGAGGCCGGCAGCTCCGCTTGGCGAAGCATGGTTCCACCGCGGTTAATTTTCCGAGACTGTGCGGAACTGAAGCCGTCGCGCTTCGGATTCTTGCAGCGCTCCGCTCCAGCCTGTCTATACGCAGCGGACTTTAGCCGCTGTTAGCCTTTTGCTTGTTAAGAAGGGTTATGTTCAAACACGGCAGCCAGCCTTCTGCGACAATGCGGAGGCTTGAAAGGACATCGCGTGCTACAACCCAAGATGGCATCGGGCCTCGTCTGCCCAGTCTGCTATTCCAGGCTTGGCACAAGCCCGGTTGCCCTGACCTGCGAATCTTGCCCTGCCCCCTATCCCGTGCACAAAGGCATTCCGTTCTTTGTCGAGTCGCCGGTGAGGGAGGGCTTCGACGCGAGCTTCCATGAAGAGGCGTATGCCGGTACCAGTACGCGCGCCCGTCTCTACAATTCGCTCAAGCAGGTCATCACCAGCGAATATTCACCGCACGACACGCTGAATTCGTTTCTTGCCTCGATACCTCAGGACTCAATGATCGTTGAGTTCGGCTCCGGCGCACGGCGCGTCCGCCCCGATGTTCTCAACATTGACCTGTTCCCCACCCCGAACGTCGATCTGGTCGCGAATATCGAGCACACGCCGCTTGCGAGCGATTCCGTCGACGTCGTCATTCTGGACAGCGTGATCGAGCATGTTCCCAATCCGGTAGCGGTCGTCGATGAAGTGTTCCGTGTCCTGAAGCCGGGTGGGAAGCTGCTCTGCATCAACCCTTTCCTGTTCCCCTATCACGGCTATCCCGCCCACTACTGCAACTTCACAAAGGACGGGATCGAGCAGCTTCTCCAGCGGTTCGCAAGGGTAGAGGTCCAGACGCATCAAGGGCCGACAAGCGCGATCGTCAACATCCTGTCCGAATACATCGGCGTCGTTGTCGGTCGAGAGAACCGAACCCGCTACATGGTAGCGAAAGCCGCGATCCTGACGCTGACATTCCCGTTGAAGTTTATCGACAAATTTCTGGTCGATCGCCCGGAGAGTCACCGGATCGCCAGCATGCTCGGCACCATCGCGACCAAATAGCGTGTCGCTGACCAGCGCTTATTGCCAAGAGCAATTCCAGGAAAGTGTGATCGGTTTTCCCAGGAAAAGCGCGTAGCGCTTTCCCTTGGGAATTGCGCAAAAACAAAGAGATAGAGCGGTTCGCCGTTTCCGTGAAACGGTGAAACGTTCTAGCGACCCGCCAGGATCTACCCATCTGCTACCAGCTGAGCAGTTCACAATAATTCGGCCGGTCCGGTAACGCCGATGCTCTTTTTGCTGTGGGGAAATGCCGTCTTGCCATGGCCGTGAAGTCCGAGCGTGAAAATAGCACGACATGCTTGTCTCCGGTAATGTGCCGGTCCGCAAGAAGCGACAAGGTGGCGCGTATTCCACCAGGCTCGATGTCCTTCAAGATGATCTTCCGGCAGGCCCAGCGTTCGCAACTGTCGGCCAGCGATTTGAAGAATGCGTCGCGCCCATCGACCGGCACATGATGAATGACGTCGGAAATCGTCACAACATCAAAAGATCCCTGCACGCTGGAAAGGTCCGTGGCGGGCAGAAGTTCGACCTTCGCCCGATTTGCGTTGCTTAGAAAGGCACCGATTGAAGGTGCGAGATCGCACATCGTAACCGTCAGGTCGGGGCGCCGATCAAGCAACCGGTCGACGAGCGCTCCATCCCCGCCGCCGATATCCAAAACCCTCGCGCCGTTCGGCAATTCGCGATCGAGAAAATCCGCAATTACATTGAGATTGACGAAAACACGCCGGTAGATGTCTCCGACCGGCTTGAAATGACGGCCAAGAGCCCTGCGCATGATCTGTCCTGGCGGCAACATTCTCATTCCTCGTTTCCCGTGGTTGAGCGAGAGGATGTCGCCGGCAAGGTGATGGGCTTTAGATTGAACCGTGACAAGATAGCAAAATGCGCAACGACAACGTTCCAGATGAGCAACGCAACTGTGGCGATCGGAGACGCAATCGCAACGCCAAGGCCGAGGCATGAACAGAGAAGCACCATCATGGCTACCGAGATCGGATAGGCCGCAGCCACACCTGCCGCAAAACGCGCAAACGCTTTCAAGCGAAGTGGCTTGCCGAAGGTGAACCAGCTGTGCAGAGCGTATCCCGTAGGCATCACAGCCAGGAATGAAATCATGATGCCCAGCAGGTAATGCCCACTCAGCTGATCAACCGCAATCATGATGGCATTGTGCGCAATTGCGCATATCGCTCCCACCACAGTGTACCGCCATCCACGTTCCAAAAGCGGTCTTTCGTGAGCTCCGGCATGGTTGCTCTTGTCCACTTGGTCGTCGGCGATCCTGGCAGAGCTGAACATTGCCTCAGAACGCTCCTGTCAGTTTCGCGCGAAGCCGGCACATGACGCGCTCCAGCAATCGCGAATCGCGCAAGTAGCGCCTTAATCCCGTCGGCCCGAGCGACAGCATGGTGCGAGCCGCTCGAACCAAGGCCTTCAAGTCGCCGCCCGACGCAGCCGCCAGCGACACATTGACGCTGATCGATGCCCGAGCAGCAGATTCAATCTGGCGTCGGCTGCGCGCCGAAAGCCGGTACAGATGGCGCTCTAGGACAGTCTGCATTTGCGAACGGAATTCGTTCGCATCGCGCGATCCGGTTACGGTCAGCGAATCGCCATGAACCCGGAAGGCTGTGGTTATCTCTTTGTGATAAACGACAGATCCGGCAACAGCGAGCTTCGCCCACATATCCCAATCCGCCGTATACCAAAGCATCTCATCCATGCCCCCGCATGCCAGCCAAGCACTCCGACGAAAAATCGGAGCAGGCACAGACACGAAATTCTGTACGAGAAGCCGTTCCAGCAAGAATTCAGATTCGAGCACCTTTTCGGTTGGCAAGGGACAGTTCCAGCATCCCATTCGCCGGCCGTGGCGGTCAACGATCGCAGTCGGGGCTAAATGAAGCGCTGCTTCGGGTGCGTCCGCGAGCCAGCGTCGAGCGGCCTCAATGCGCCCGGGCAACCACAGGTCGTCTTGGTGGAGTATGCAGACATAATCGGCGGCGGCTAGCTCAACGCCCAGGTTGGTCTTCGACTGCCAAGGCCCGAGATCTTTTCGCCGAAGCAGCCGGAACGCCGGCCGGTAGAGGAATCGCTCGACAATGGCAGCTGTGGCGTTCGTCGGGCTGCTGTCGATAATGATTATCTGCAGGTCGCCAGTCAGCTCCGCAGCAAGTGAATCAAGTGTCGCTCCAATCCATGCCGCCCCGTCATGGACAGGCATGACGACCGACAGAAAAGGCTTTTCGGCTGCGCGGCTTACGGCTTGAATTTCCGCTCGCGAGGCTGCTGAAGGGTTAGAACTCATGTCTGGCGCTCAATGTATCAAGCAGCAACTTGAGCACGAAGCCAGATAGCACCATGGACATGCCGGCCACGCAGATAGTGGTGACCACAAAGGTCAGATGCACTGATTGCTCCATGGGGCCACCGACAAAAATCCAATGTAGCGCCAGTGCCACGTCCGCCGCGAAGCCAGCTGCCGCGAGTACGCCACCGGAAAAAACCAGCCATTCCAAAGGGCGACCGCGCGTCAGCCATGACACAATTCGACCGCTGTAGACCGGATGGTAGATGGCGATTGCCACCTTTGCCAGCATACCGAACAGGATCGCTGAAAGGCCAATCAACGTCGCCATAGCCGAGAGCGCGACGAAGTGAATTCCGAAGTACCATCCACCGATGCGAACAGGTCCGGCAGCGAGAACTGCAAGGCCGGCAATGCCAGTGATCAGCAAGGTCAGCCCAGGCACGAGATACATGGTGTCCGGCGCGTGAGCAATAATGAGCCGCAAATGGCGCCAACCGTCGCGGAAGGAACGCAGATGCGGGGCGCGGTTTCGCTTGTCGGGGTAGAGCTTGATCGGCACTTCACGAATGGTGAGCCCAGCGCGATGCGCATTGATGATCATTTCCGAGGCGAATTCCATTCCCGGCGAGCGTGCGCCGATTTTCTGAAATGCCTCTCGAGTGAAGCCGCGCATGCCGCAATGGAAGTCGCGGATCGGAGATTTGTGCAGCCAGCGAGCGATGGTGGACAGGACGGGATTGCCCAGGTAGCGATGCAGTAGCGGCATGGCGCCCGGCTCGATACCGCCGGCGAACCGATTGCCCATGACAAAGTCCGCACCCAATTCCAACGCATCGATGAAATCGCCCAATTGGCTCCAGTCGTAGGAATCATCGGCATCGGCCATGATGAGATATTTGCCCTCGGCCGCTTCAACTGCAGCGCTGATTGCCGCGCCATAGCCCTTTACCGGCTGATGGACGACCCGCGCTCCCAACTGTTGCGCAATCTCCACCGACCTGTCCGTGGAGCCATTATCGCCGACGACGACTTCCCCCTTGACGCCGCGCCTCAAGAAGGCATCGAAGGCTTTGCGAATGCAAATGCCAATCGTCAATTCTTCGTTCAGGCAAGGAATAATTGCAGAGACGAGAACGCGCTCGGTCTCCATGCTGACCGTGAAAGCAGGCGTGGCGTCGTCGATCCTGACTGTCGTGTCCCCCGCGATGCTCTCCATTGCGTCCTCTATTCAGGCGTTCTGGAAGAACCAGCCCATCCCCACAACTGACCCGCTGGGAGCGTATCATATCGAAAATTGATTATCTTTGACTTACGAAATATCCAGTGGCGTCTTTATAAGCAGCAATCGCAAAGGCCAGGCGCTCTTTTTTCGCAATGCAGCGCTGTTGCCTGTGTCTGCTCTTTCGGGCGAAGCGATATCGTCTGTGACTTTCATCAAACTCATGTGGATCCATCATTTCAATGCCTTGGCCTTGAGCGGGGCGGAGATCCATCGCGACAGATCATTTGGCATTGACCCGAAGGCACCATAAAAGCAAAAACGCGGTTTCGGCAGTTCAAGGCGAACTTTAGTCGCAATCCCAACCCGGAGTTTCGAAAGCATGCTGTTTGCGTTGATTTGCAAGGACAAGCCCGGCAGCCTGCAGGTGCGCGTCGACACGCGACCCGCCCACGTCGCCTTTCTCGAGGGCCTGAACGCCGACAGGACACTGGCCTTTGCCGGTCCGTTCCTCGATGCCGACGGCAAGCCGAACGGCACCCTCGCCGTGGTCGAGGCGCCGGATCTCGCCGGTGCGCAGGCGCTGTCGGCTGCCGACCCCTATGCCAAGGCCGGGCTGTTCGAAAGTGTCGAAATCCGCCAGTGGAACTGGACCTTCAACAAGCCGGCGGCTAGTTAGTTCCGGCGGCGCCTAGAGCGATCCCAGGAAAAGTGTGTAACGGTTTTCCGTCCGGAATTGCGCAAAAAATAGTAGTTGGAGCAAAGACATGAACTACTGGCTGTTCAAATCCGAACCTTCGGTCTTCTCCTTCGAGGCGCTGAAGGCCAAGGGCAAGGCCGGCACGCAGTGGGACGGCGTGCGCAACTATGCAGCGCGCAACAACATGAAGGCGATGCAGATCGGCGATCTCGGCTTCTTCTATCACTCCAATGAGGGGCTGAACGTCGTCGGCATTGCCGAGGTCTGCGCGCTTGCCCATCAGGATACCACCACCGACGATCCGCGCTGGGAATGCGTCGACATCCGCGCCTTCAAGGACGTGCCGAACCCGCCGACGCTGGAGCAGGTCAAGGCCAATCCGAAGCTTGCCGAGATGGCGCTGGTGCGGCTTGGACGGCTTTCCGTACAGCCGGTGACGCCGGCCGAATGGAAGGAAGTCTGCCGCATGGGCGGCCTGACGCCGGCTCCGTGACGGTCCTCACGCCGAACAGCGCGAAAAAGTTCATTCTCGACAACACGGCGCTTATGTCGCCGCCGCATGTGCCGGAGATTGTCCTCAATCTTGCCGACGAAGCGCATGACCTCTGGCAGCGCACGGAGAACGAGCTGATTGAAATCGGCCTGCCGCCGCCGTTCTGGGCCTTTGCCTGGGCCGGCGGTCAGGGCCTTGCCCGTTACGTGCTGGACAATCCGTCGGATGTGCGGGGCAAACGCGTGCTCGACTTCGCCTCCGGCTCCGGCCTTGTCGCCATCGCCGCCGCCAAGGCGGGTGCGGCGCACGTGATCGCCGCCGACATCGACCCGTTCTGCGAAACGGCGATCCGCCTCAACGCAGAGGCCAATGGCGCTGCCATCGACTTTTGCGGCACGGACTGCATCGGCACCGACGCCGGCTGGGACGTGGTGCTGGCCGGCGACGTCTTCTACGACAAATCCTTCGCCGACACGCTGATGCCGTGGTTTTCGACACTGAAGGCGCGCGGCGCTGACATCCTCGTCGGCGATCCGGGCCGCTCCTACATGCCGAAGGCGGGACTGGAGCCGCTCGCAGTCTACGAAGTGGCGGTGACGCGGGCGCTGGAGGACGCCCTGGTCAAGCGCACCACGGTGTGGCGCTTCGCTTGACGGCATTGCCGAACAGGCGTTCCATCGCGCATTGATTTGAAGAATACGCATGTCGTTATCCCAGAACCGTCAGGCTTTGGGCTGCATGCTTGAGGGGAGGACTTTATGGATTTTTCAGTGGTGAACTGGCTGGCGGTGGTTGTCGCGGCCGTCGCGGCGTGGCTGTTTGGCGCCGTCTGGTACACGGCCCTCAGCAAGCCTTGGGTGAGGGCGGCCAGGATCGATCTGTCAACGTCAAAGAAATCGATATTGCCCTTCATCATCTCCTTCATCGCCGAGCTGATCATGGCGCTGGTCTTGGCCTTGGTCGTCGGCGCGATGACCGGCGGCGAGCCGGTCCTTGTCGCAGGGCTGGTCTTCGGCTTCGTCCTCTGGCTGGGTTTCGTCGCCACGACGCTGATGGCCAACCATCGCTATGAGAATTTCGGCTGGGACCTGACCCTGATCGACGGCGGCCACTGGCTCGGCGTGCTGTTGATCATCGGCGCGGTGATCGGCTGGTTCGGGGCGCCGGTCGTCGCCAGCTGAGGCCTGCAGAAGTCGTCAGGTCTGCGTCCTGGCGACTTCGTCGAGGATCCATTCGCGGAAAGCGATGATGCGCGGATCGTTGGCAGTGCTCTCGGGATAGACCAGGAAGTAGCCGAACTCCGGCCCCACGCGCAGACCGAGTTCAAAGGGCTGCACCAGCCTTCCCTGGGAAAGGTCGTTTGCCACCATGGCGAACTCGGCGAGCGCCACGGCATTGCCGTCGAGCGCCGCCTGCACGGCATCGGTAGAGGTTCCAAACACGATAGTCCGACTGTCGTCGAAATCGTTGATGCCGGCCGCCGCCATCCACATGCGCCAGTTCGGCCATGTCACGCCTTGGCGCGACCATTCGATATGGGCAAGCGTGTGGTTGAAGAGGTCGCGCGGTTCGCGCAGCGGCGGGCCGGAGGTCAGCAGGCTCGGGCTGCACACCGGAATGAGGATGTTGTCGAACAGGCGATGGGCGCGAAGCCCCGGATACTTGCCGACCCCGAACCGGATGCCGACATCGACGTCGTCGAGTTCGAAATCGCGCACTTCGTAGCCGATGTCGAACCTCAGCTCGATACTGGGCTGAAGTTTGCGAAAATCGTCGACGCGCCGCATCAGCCATTTTGACGCGAACTGCGCGTCGAGCGTCACCTTCAGCAATGCCGTGCCGCGCGTCAGCTTGCGCGCCCGCGACACCGCCCGGTTGAGCAGGTCGAGCGCATCGATCGAGGCCTCGAACAGCACCGTACCTGCCTCGGTCAACCGGATGGTACGACTGGTTCGCGTGAACAGCACCAGCCCGAGCTGATCCTCGATTTCCTTGATCTGGTGGCTGACCGCCGCCGGCGTCAGCCCGAGCTCGTCGGCAGCGCGGGTGAAATTGAGGTGGCGGGCGGCGGCTTCCAGAGTCCTCAGCGCGCGCGTTCCGGGCAACAGACGGGACATCACCGTATCCTCAAATAAAACTTGACGATCCGAAAAGAACTACTCGTTTCTCGCATGGATTTCAATGCGGCATGATGCATCCATCGAAACACCATCAAGCCGGATTTGATATCCGGCGGAACACGGAGCGCATCATGTCCATCTTCGTTTTGAACTCGCCAGCAGCTCGCTCGAACTGGTTGCATGCCGTAGCGGACTGGCTTCGCCAGGCGAAAGTCGCCATCAACCTGCCGCGCCAGGACGTGGAGGACCTTTCGGATCGCCAACTGCGCGATGTCGGCGCGCAGCGCAAGGACGTGACGCGGGCCGTGGACCGGGAACTCGGCCGGCTTGGATTGCTGGACACTGGGTGGCAGAAGCCGAGAAGGCGTTAGGCAATGGTGAGTAGTGAGTAGTGAAGGATTGAAACGACGCCGAGACCATCCTACTCCCTACTCCCTACTCCCTACTCCCTACTCCCTACTCCCTACTCCCTACTCCCTACTCCCTACTCCCTACTCCCTACTCC
>NZ_JAMYQI010000024.1:0-65929 GCF_040320805.1 Mesorhizobium sp. M0615
CCTTCGCGGGAATCAGGTGACGTGAACAATCACCAGCCTGCCATGACCGCCCCCTCTCAGCGAATTTGCAGAACTCTCAGCACACACTACCCGGCGCGCCCTGTATCTCCGCCCTTGCATCTAGACCTCAGTAATTTGCCGAGATCAACGCTTACCAGGTCTCCCTCCCCCTTGTGGGGAGGGATTAAGGGTGGGGGTAGGTGCCGGGCAAACATCGAAGAATGGGGGGAGCGCCCTATGTGATTGCCCTGCATCAGCGTTGTCTGGAGCCTCAGTTCAAGCCGGCGAGCAGCGCCTGTGCCTCGGCGAGGTTTTGTTCCGAACCGGCGGCGAGTTCGTCCATCTTGCGCTCCTTGAAAATGACGAGCGCATCCTGGCAGGCGGCGATGGCTTCCTCGGCAAGCGCCTTGTCCTTGCGGGCAGCACCGAGGTCGACCAGCACGTCGCACAGGCTGTCCTGCGTGAAGGCTACGGCCGGCACCGAATTGATCTTCTTTTGCACGGCGATTGCCTCGCGCAGGATCGGCACCGCCTCCTCGAAGCGGGCGACGTTGTTCTCGGCGCGGCCGGCAAGCATCAAGGCATAGCCGACCTCGTTCTGCACGCTCGCCCATCGGTCGGGGTCGCGGTCGCGGCCGACCTCATCGGCCAGTGCGCGGTTGGCGGCGATCTCTTCATCGAACACCGCCGACTCCGGCGCCTTGTCCCTAATCATGGCGAGCACCCGGGCGAAATCGCCCTGCGTGCGGACCCATTGCTCCGGCGCCCGCTCACGAGTGCGCACGCTCTGTATGCTGCGATAGATGGCGGCCGAGCGCTTCAGCAAGGCGACATCGTTGCGCCAGTAGCCCAGCGTCGACAGCGCGCTGGCCAGATTGGCCTGGTTGCGTAGCCACTCATCGGCGTCTGTGTCGCGGGCAATCACGCTGAGCGCCGCCTCGTAGGCCTGAACCGACTTCGCCATTGTGTCCGGGTCGGAGGTAGCGCTGGCCTGCATCATCCGCGCGTTGCCGAGATCGCCTTCAACGGAGGCCCACAGTGTGCGATCGGGCAACGCGGCATAGACGGCGAGCGCCGCCTCGTGCGCGGTCGCCGCCCTCTGGTAAAGAGACGGATCGTTGCTGCTACCGGCAAGGTAGTAGTAGGCGCTACCGAGATTGTTCTGCAGTTGTGCATGATCTTCCGGCGCCGTGGCGCGGTCATAGAAGGGCAAGGCCGCTTCGAGCGCAGTCACCGACTGGCTGAAGTCATCGGCGTTCCGTGTCCTGTCGCCGAGCACGAGCAGGACATGGCCCAATCCCCATTGTGTTGCCGCAAAAGAGACCGGATCGCTGTCGCGAGTCTGCACCTCGAGCGCCGCGCGATAGGCTGTCACCGAGCGTTCGAGCGCCTCGACCGGGCCGCCATTGGCCTTGCCCAGCATGGAAAGGGCGATGCCCAGCCGGTATTGCGTCGTCGCCCAGTCGGTCGGGGCGCCCTCTCTGGTCCGCACCGTGAGCGCGGAATCATAAGCGGCGACCGCCTGTTCGAGGATCGCCCTGTCGCCCGCACGGGCACCCCAGGTCGACAGCGTGGCGCCGAGATCGTACTCTGTCGAGGCGAAATCGAGGGGGGCAGAGGTGGCGGTGTAGACTTCCAATGCCTTGCTGTAGGAGGCCGCCGACTTCTGCAAATAGTCGGTTCCTGTGTCTCGATTTCCAAGCGTTGCATAAACGAAGCCGAGATTCTGTTGCAGCGAGGCCCAGTCGAGCGGCAGCTTTTCACGCGTATATTCAGATAGCGCCGCCTCGTAGGCTGAGACCGCCTTGAGCAACATGGCGTCGTCGTTCTGCCTGGCGCCAAGACGATGCAGTGCGTTGCCCAGCGTCAGCTGGCCGTTCGCCCAGTCGGCCGGCGCGCGCTCGCGCGTCCGAACCGAAAGCGCTGCCTCCGCCGCCTCCCGCGCGCGCTGCAACGCGGCGATATCGCCGTTGATCTCGCCGATCGACTCGAATGCGGTGCTCAAATTGTTCTGGATCGTCGCCCATTGCGCCGGCGCGCGTTCCCTGGTCATCTCCTCAGCCGCCGCCTGGAAGGCCGCGACCGATTGCTCAAGCGTCGGTACATCCTTTTCGCGCGCGCCGAGGCTCGCCAGAACGACACCCAGATTGATCTGGCTCAATGCCCAGTCGAGCGGTACGCGATCCCGGCGATATTCTGTCAGCGCGGCGCGATGCGCCGATATCGCTGCGCGAAAGCTGTCGCTCGTCGGCTCGCGCTCGCCCAGTTCGGACAGCACAACGCCGAGATTGTTCTCGGTCGCCGCCCATTCGAGTGGTAGTTTCTTCGACCCCTGAACCTCAAGCACCGAGCGGAAGGCGGCGACCGCCTTTTCGAGCAGCGCGGTGCCGTTCTCGCGCCGGCCGAGCTGCCAGTAGACCGCGCCTAGATTGCCGAAAGTCCTGGCCCAGTCGTCCGGATAGGCGTCGCGCGTGTAGACGCTCAGCGCTTGCTCAAAGGCGGCTGCCGACTTGTCGAGATTGTCGCGGCCGGCCTCGCGCTCGCCCAGTGTCGACAGAGTGATTGCGATATTGTTTTCGGTGGCCGACCAGCGGATCGGCGCGTTTTCGCGCGTCACATAAGTCAGGCTCTTTTCATAGGCCGCGACGGCCTGGAGCAGAAAGGCGTTGTCGCCCGAAAAAGAGCCGTGCGCGGAGAGCGCCTCGGCTTCCGCTGACTTGTAGGTCCAGGCGTCCTCGTCGCTCCATTTTTCTACCTCGTCATAGGCCTTGGCGTAATCTTGAGCCGCCTTCAGATAGTCAAAGGACAGTTCATAGGTTTGCGCACTGCTGGCGAAAACCTCCGCAAACTCCTGCCGCCGTGCCTTGATGTCGGCCTCCGCCTGATCGACAGTCGTTGACAGTTCGCCGACGCGCGCCTTGGCCTGCTCGTGGAATTTTTTGGCGGCCTCGAGCGCGCCCTCCCGTACCGCCTGTTCGGCGAGCCCGGTCAGCCTGACGATCTCCGGGTCCTGGCTCTTCAGCGCGGCCTGCTCGGCCAGCACCTGTTTCAGCCGCTCGGTCTGGCCGCGCAGCAATTTGTCGAGTTCGGCCGGATCCTTGGGTATGTCGACCCCGAGCGCCTTCAGCATGGCGTAGAGTCCATCCATCGGCACCTTGCCGTCACGCGCTATGGTTTCGATCTGGCGGCGCTCCGGATCGGGTAGCGTCGAGATAGTCAGCAGGAGCTGGCGCCGCTCCCTTAGGATTTCCCCCTCGTCGCCTTTCGGCGCCTCGGCGGGGGTACCGAAATAGAGCAGCCGGCGCAGGCTCTCATTGACCCAGGGCCGCTGCTGGCCATTGGTCTTGAGATAGACCTCCTCGCCGATCATGCGCAAAACGGTGCCGAATTCCTCGCCGCCCATCGTGTCGATGTGGCGCAGGATCGCTGCCGCATAGGGGCTGTTGCCATCGGCCGGACCGTCCAGCGCAACCTTGCCGGGCTCGGCGGCAAAGGCGATGACCTGGCCGAGGCTGTCGTCGACCGAGCCCTTGGCCTCGGCGCCACCTTTCAGGGAAACCACGCCGCGCGTTTCGCCGAGACCGCCGGCGCCGATCGGCTTGCCTTCGTCGCCCGGCGCCAGCTTCAGGAGCGTGCCCGGCGGGAACGGATCGTTGCGGCAGGCGTCCAGCAGAACGATGGTGACCGGCACCTTGGCCTTCAGTTCGGCGACGATGGACGACAGCGGCACCAGCTTTTCGCCGGCATTGTCGAGCGCCGAGATATCGGCATCGACAGGGACCAGATAATTCTCGCCGCCGGCTTCGATGCCGTGGCCGGAATAGTAGATGATGGCGACATCGGCGCCCTCGGCATCGTCGACGAAGCCTTCGAGATCGCGCCGCAATTTGCGTGCGTCGCGGTTGGTGGCGACATTCGTCTCGAAGCCGAGCTTGTCGAACATCTCCTCGATGGCGCGGGCGTCGTTTTCCGGATTGGGCAGTTTGCCGACATGCTGGTAGTCGGACTGACCGATGATGAGCGCGACGCCTTTCAGCGCCTTCGGCTCTTCAGCCAAAGCGGGGCCAAACGCGCATAGGCACACCAGTGCCGCGGCAATTGCCGCGCACATGCGCCCTGTCGCACCTGCCGTTAGCCCAAAGAGCATTCTCTACCCCAAAACCCAACACTATCTTCCGCAGGCGAGATGGCATCATGATGGCCGGCCGATGGCAAGTCCTGGGCGAGCTGTGTTCTTGTCATGGGGAATGCGTACGAGGCGGCTGGCTTTCAGCGTGCGAGCGGTAGTATTCAGCATGCCGGATACGGCCAGTCCGGCCTGTTCATGAGTTGACAGGTCCGGACTTGTTGAGCAGTCGTCCGGCCCCGTAGAGCCTCTTTCTCTCAATGTTTCCGGGCGAGGGGGCCACGGTTGGATGCGCGGGATTGGCACTTTTACGTCAGCCGGCTTTTTTGGTCCGCAACGAGACCCCGACTTCGCGACTGCATCTTTTTAAAATCAAAGGAATGAACTGGTGCTGCGAGAGAGGATTGAACTCGCCTATCTCGACCGTAACTATCTGTTTTATCTTGCGAAATTCAGCTCGCCAACACGATCTGTGTACCACCTCTGTGTCCGGCAAGCAATATCATCTGATCGCGCTGGTACGCCTATACGCCTCTTATTGACTGAAGCTGCTTAAGGAAGCCCGTGAATTTTCGAAGGGTGTCCAAATCTGCCGGAGTGATCCCATCCGGATCGAAATGAGTGACATCGTTTCTGATCTTCCTTACTTTATCCAGGTCGCCACAGAATAGACCTCTGTCAATCTGAAGCCCAAGCGAAGACCACCTCTCTGGATGCTCCAAAAGCCTAATGTATTCTCCGAAAGTGAGATCGGAAACGCCGTTTATTTCCCTCGATTTCGATCCCGGCTCTCGAATAGAAAGAAGCTGTTTGATCGAAAAACTCTCGCTTATGATGTTACGAACCATGTTCTCGATTTCACTTAGCAATAGGAATGGCTCTGTCAACAAAAGAAACTGCAAGCTAAGGTCTGTAGCTGTTATAATTCCAGTTATTCTATTTCCGTCACCTCTGACCAAGACATAATCATACTGAACTATAAGTCCAATTGCATCAAATATTGATGATGCAGAGCCAACTTCGCAGGCTGTCTCCATATGATGCCGAACTTCTTGACCGCCGTAACCAAGGGCCAACCGCGCTCCTATAGACTTCCAGCTTACGATGCCCTTCAATTCGCGCTCACTTGTCATCACTGGCAGCTGCGAGAAGTCGCGCGAGAGCATAACCGTTACGGCCTCGGAAAGGAGCGCGCCTGGATTGATAGAGACAACCCCGCCGTTCGCCGCTGCTAACTTGCTTATTCTGTAGGTGGGGTCACGACGGACCCAATTCGCTTGCTCCTCCACGGGATGATTTGGATCGTCATTAGCTGCTTGCGCCTCAGATTCATGCTCGACAGCGACCTCAATCGCCAGTTGAAACTCGATCAGCGCATCAAGCCAGCAAGATTCAAAATCAGGAACTGTGTTGATACCAACTTGAGCCAGTTCGCGTCGAATTTGACTAACGACCCACCCTCCGCGACGCTGAGCCCCAAACCAACCTAGAAACGTCCGTGCAGTGATTGGCGCAACGGTGCGCCCAGCTTTGAGATCCTCGACGATCGCCGCGAGTTCCTGCTTCATCAAATCAATCCTTGGACCGCACGGAGAAATAACAACCCGGTATTACAGAAAGAGTTCGCGCCTTTCAAACCTTTGCGCTGCCAGCTCTGCAGCGCCCTCCAAGTCTTTTCCAATGTGCCGAAGCACTTGCCCTCTGGACCTTGGGAAGACGTGCAGTTCTTTCGCGCTCGTTCCATCTCCCCACCGCTTGTGAGTTCCAGAGGCCATGCGGTGGACCAGTTTGGCAGCTTGGACGCGCTTGAACTCCGATTTGGACTCGCGCTGCGGATCGTTTTGGATCGCAAGTTCGGTCGTTAGCCACGCCGCAATCACCTGTCGAGGTTCCACGGCGGCCTTACGAAGCCTCGCCCAGGCGGCTTTGGCCCGAGCTTCAGGAGACAGCCCGCGAAGTCTGAACGCCTCTATGTGCGGCCCTGCGGCCCGGTAGAGCGTCTCCACGCGGTCGACTGCATTGCGCACCCATTGGTCCTCGGCGTTCGCCTCCAGCCAAGCGAGGGCTGCCTTGCGATAAGGCGCGAGTTCCTTGGCGGTGTAGGAGCGCTTGTAAGGGCTGCCGTGGCGGGAATAGTGGTCGGAGTGCTGACGGCAAAAGCGCGTGTCCAGACCATCGTCGGTGCCAGCTCTCGCGGGCCTCTCGCATCCGACGACACGGCAGCGCGTGAACATGTGGCTTGGCTCTGCAGCTCGGGCTTTGACCTCACTCTTGCGCTCGCGCTTCCTGATCCAATTCGTACTCAATCTCGAGTCCCTCTATGGTGAGCTGCGGGTTTCAACCCGAAGGGGATAGGCAAGGCTTTACCTGGGGAGATCAGGGAGAGAAGAGATCAAGAGATCATCTCCTCTTCGAGTAATCCCCTTCATGCTTCCACCGTCACAGTGCCTTCCAGATGGGCATATCGATGGAAGGTATCGAGCATGATTTCCTTGGCAGTGGAGACAGCATAGGCCGGGACCATCACAGCGTCGTGGATCGGCAGTGCCACGATGCCTTGATCTTTCAACGTGAGCAGCACGTCGATCATGATCTGGCTTTCTATGAACTGAGCATCATGCCCAAGACCACGGTGGAAGCAGTTCCTGATCAGGGGGTGCTTTGCCTCGATTGCCTCCACCACATCCCCGACCTTGTAGCTCCGGGAGAACAGCCGGCGCGTTCCCTTCGGGAAGCGGTTCAACGTGTCTGAAGCGAAGATCATGGCGCTCATGACCTTCTTGATCCCGGGCCGGTTCAAGCCGTAGCCCCAGATGTCATAGAGGTCCTCAAATGGCGGCTTGTGACCTGCCATGCCGTAGAGGATGCGTGGCCCGACCTGCCCGTAGTCCAGTTCCACTGCGCGCTCGCCGCTGATCGATAGTCCCTGTCGGCGCTCATCTTTGCGAAGGCTCTGCCAGAAGCCACCGAACAATCTGCCTCCGCTGTCGAAACGGCACTGAGTGAAGATACGTCGGAGCCTCCGGTCACGGATGCTGAACTGCGTCCTTGGCCATGGAAGGCCCTCCGGGTCGAACCGTAGATCGGCATCAGCGATCCACTGGTTGATCACGCCAAGTTCAGCCCGATATCGCTCCGTGTCCAGGGTGTCGCCGTACTCCTCTAATCCGCCTTCGTCCCAATGGTTCTGGCGGTCCTTGATGCGCTTTAGGACAATGGTCTCGCCGTGCGGGTGTTCATCGAGGTCGTCGATCCCGATCTCGTGTTCAACGAGCCGATCAAGCAGCCGGGAACCGGGTCGGATGACCGTCGCTCTCGCGGCGCCCTCTACCGGGGCAGCGATGAGCTGTTCGACATAGGCCATTTCCGGCTTCGCCATGAGGTCGAGAATGTATGGGAACATTTTGCTGTAGGCGCGTGGACGATAGCGGCTCTTCGCGCCGAGTACACGATTGGAGCGCGTAACGTAGATGTCGCCCGACGTTCCAGCGAGGTGATGGTGCATGAGGTCCGACAGGATGGCGTCAACCGTCAGGTCGAACGTCTCCTGGTCACGGGCGCGTCGCTTGTTCGTCCTGAGGCCGAAATGGGCTTCGCAGCTTAGCAGCAGTTCGATCGCTTCCTTAACGATGGCCTTTGCATTCTCCGATGCGGCGAACCGATAGGCGTTGAAGCGCCTGTCTCGTTCATCCTCTTCGTCACCCAGTTCGATCAGAGCCGGCGTGATCTGGTCCATCTACACAGTTCCAATCGTTGAAATAGCCACCCCGCATACGCGGGCACATTAACAGCTATAAGGAGGCAAGGTGTCGCGGGGCGGCGAAGCGGTTCGCTCTATGGCGCTACCACGTCCTGCGGCGACAGCACGCGATAGACCGACGCCTTGCTGAGCCCTGTCGCTTTCATGATCTCGGGAACCGTCTTGCCCTGATCGTAGCGCATCCGCCTGATTTCCGCGGAACGCTCCGGTGTTGCCTTGAGCTTCCTGCCAAACTTGGTCCCGTCTGCCTTTGCCTTGGCAATACCATCCATCTGGCGCTCTGCCCGTATGGCTGTCTCGAACTCTGCGAACACCGCAAGCATCTGCAGCATCGCACGACCCGCCGGGCTGCTGGTGTCGATCTGCTGGTCGAGAACGCGCAAGGACACTCCATCCTTGTCCAGCCCCCGGACGATGTTCAGGAGGTCGGTGGCGGAACGAGCCAAGCGATCGATGCGAGTTATAAGGAGGGTGTCGCCTCGTCTGAGCGCTCTGAGGCACGCCTTCAGCTCCGGCCTTCCCGTGTCAAGCCCTGACCGCTTCTCCTCGAAGATGTTCTTGGGCTCTACTCCAGCCGCGAGCATCTTGTCGCGCTGCACCTCCAGCGACTGGCCGATGGAGGAAACACGGATGTAAGCGAGGTCGGCCATAGCGGGGTCTCTCCGAAATGTCTAGAGTTTGTGAGACATCATTTATGAGACATGAAATGAGACGTGTCAACGTTTGATCTCGGAAGCTATACATTTTGAGGCATTCGGCGCTGTCAGCTGTAACGTTCCCGGAGGGCACCTCGAAGGACCGGGTCAGGCCGCTCACCGCTAATATCCACGCGACGATTGAACAGACCTCGTTCAGCACGCCATTCGAAGAACTCATCACGCGTCTTCGAGGTCTTCGCCAAGTTACAAGACTCGCAGCATAAAGTGAGGTTGGACGCTTTGTTCGTTCCACCCCTGGCCACCGGCGTCAAATGATCCACATGGCCGCGACCGTGAAGCGGTTCAGAGCAGAAACGACACCGATCCTTCAGAACTATCCGAAGGCTCGGAAGATCACGCGGCATAGGCGCCGCATTTCCAGCCGACCTATCTGTTCGACGCTCAATGCGCGCCCGAACATTCGAAGGATTGGCGGCATCATACTCCCTCGTTCTGGCCGCCATGCACCGTCTGCATTCGGATCGGAATCTTATCGACGAGCTGCCATCCTTGCGGACTTCCTTCTTCTGCCCAAAATGCTCCCTGTTCAGAGGCAGAACCTCGCCGCATTTGCTGCACGCCTTACTGTCCATTCACTGCCTCGACATCCTCCAGAAAGCCGCAGGAATTAGGCTAAGGCGGCTCAATTCTCAACTCCCATGCGCCACTATGCGACCACTTCGGACATAGGAGTCCGGCCCATGGAGGGTCGTAGCGCGGTATTTGGCGCGGTAAGGCGAGCGCAACTCAAGGTCCAGCCGTGGACACGGGCTTGCATTTTGGGGGCGAATGACTCAGAGGGGACGCTATGATGAGCGCGAAGGGCAATAAATGACCAACAGCAAACACTTCCTCCAGGTAGCTACCTCGATAGCTGATGCTGGTGCTGTTCCTGAGCTTAGCACTGGATGCTTGATACAGGCTCGTGACGGTTTTGGCGAGTTGCCCGAAAGTGTTGGCGTGCTGCTCGACAGAAAGAATTGGACCGCCGCGAAGCCACAAATTAGGGTGTTTGCCACGATCAACCGGAAGAATTTCTTCGGGGTCCGCTGGGTTCCTACCGTCGGGACGTATGACGCGCGTGCGAAGGCCGACCTGGAGTTTGACCACTACTTCGTCCGTGAAGTCGAGATGGCAGAGGGCATCGGCTCATCAGTCAACCTCCTTGTGTGGTTCCGCGAGCCGCCTGTGATCTTGCCCAGCAGCCGCGCCAGCAGTTCTCGCACCGCCGTCCTGTCCATCGCCGCCGGGCTCAAAGCTCGATATGAGGAATTGCTCGATCAGCTTCGGAAGCACCTGTCGGTGACCAGCGCTACAACCCTCGCGATATCGACCGATAACGGCCGAGTAGAGTATCAGTTTGGACGCGAGGGCCGGGCGGAATACGCGGACTCGGTAGCAAAGGGCCTGACTGCACCTAACTGGTAAGAAACGGCAGCCATCTATGGGGTACGGGGGTGATTTCCGGATTGCCACATATTGGATGGGCCGGACACATTTCTGCACCAAACATTTCCGGCTCACTCCGAGTTGCGATTGTTAACCCGATACGGTGTATTGACCCCTTAATCGGGAGGGGTCGCGTGGAATGAATCAGCAGCAGCTTTCGTCGTTCATCTGGTCCGTCGCGGACCTGCTACGGGGCGATTACAAACAAGCCGACTACGGCAAGGTCATTCTACCCTTCACCGTCCTGCGGCGTCTCGACTGTGTGCTGGAGCCCACCAAGGATGCCGTGCTGGGCGAACATGCGGCCAAGACCGCGCTAGGCATGAACCCAGAGCCCTTCCTGCTGCGTAAGGCCGGGCAGACCTTCTACAACACCTCCAAGCTCGACATGCGCAGGCTGATGGGCGATCAGGACAACATCGCGCAGAACCTGTTCGCCTACATTCAGGCCTTCTCGCCTGACGTTCGCGACATCTTCGAGCGCTTCGAGTTCGCTGCTCAGGTCGACCGGCTCGCCAAGGCGGGGCTGCTCTATCAGGTCACCGAGAAATTCGCCCGCATCGACCTACATCCCGGCAAGGTCGACAATCACCAGATGGGCCTCATCTTCGAGGAGCTGATCCGCAAGTTCTCGGAACTCTCCAACGAGACCGCCGGTGAACACTTCACGCCGCGCGAGGTGATCCGCCTCATGGTCAACCTCCTGTTCGTCGAGGATGACGACATCCTGTCGAAACCCGGCGTGGTCCGCACGATCTACGACCCCACCGCTGGCACCGGCGGGATGCTGTCGGTGGCCGGCGAGCATCTCATCGAACACAACGACAAGGCCTCGCTCGTCATGTACGGGCAGGAGTTGAACCCGGAGTCCTATGCCATCTGCAAGGCGGACATGCTGATCAAGGGGCAGGATGTCGCCAACATCGTCTTCGGCAATACCCTGTCCGACGATGGCCACACGCACGAGAAGTTCGACTACATGCTGTCCAATCCACCCTTCGGTGTCGAATGGAAGAAGGTCGAGAAGGAGGTTCGCCGCGAGGCGGAGCAGCAAGGCTTTAATGGCCGTTTCGGCCCGGGCCTGCCGAGGGTCTCCGACGGGTCCCTGCTGTTCCTCATGCACCTCCTCTCTAAAATGCGGCCTGCGGTCGATGGCGGAAGCCGGTTCGGCATCGTGCTGAACGGCTCGCCCTTGTTCACCGGCGGGGCTGGCAGCGGCGAAAGCGAGATCAGGCGCTATGTGCTGGAGAACGATCTGGTCGAGGCCATCGTCGCCCTGCCCACCGACATGTTCTACAACACCGGCATTTCCACCTATGTCTGGGTTCTGTCCAACCGCAAGCCAGCCCACCGCAAGGGCAAGGTGCAACTCGTCGATGCTTCGAGCTTCTGGCGCAAGATGCGCAAGAGCCTCGGCTCCAAGCGCAAGGAGATGGGCGACGACGACATCGCTACCATCACCAAGCTGTTCGGTGGGTTCGACGGGGCGAAGCTTGCGACCGTGCTGGACGCCAGTGGCAAGGAAGCGGCGCGGCAAGTGGTGCTGGAGGGCGAGCAGCCTCCGGTGGCCCCTGAAGGCGGCAAGGTCAAGCTCGCGCCTCTGTCGCTTATCTTCCCGAACGAGGAGTTCGGCTACCGCACCGTCACGGTCGAGCGCCCCTTGCGTGATGAGAAAGGGCGGGTCGTGCTTGGCGAACGCGGCAAGATGAAGGGCAAGCCGCAGCCCGACAGCTCTTTACGCGACACCGAGAACGTGCCGCTCGCCGAGGACATCGACGACTATTTCCGGCGCGAGGTTCTGCCCCATGCCGAGGATGCGTGGATCGACCACGAGAAGACGAAAGTCGGCTATGAGATCCCCTTCAACCGGCAGTTCTACGTCTTCGAGCCGCCGCGTCCGCTGGCCGAGATAGATGCAGACCTGAAGCAGGTCACCGACCGTATTCTGACGATGATTGGGGAGTTGTCGGCGTGACTGGCGAGGAATTGAGAGAAGCGATCAGGGCTTTGCTGGCAGGGCATCCGGCGATTTCCGTTTCGTCCAAAGGCCATGCGACACATGCCGAACGATATGTCGCGTCCAACGGTGCGCCGCTGGGGTTTGAGCCCGCTCGGGTCAGGCACCAGAACCTGTGGGTTCGTGCCGACAGCGTGCGTGTCAGCCGCCTCAGCGACATCGACAGTGAGCCCTACGACCATTCGACGTTCGCCGTGAGCAAGCCGAACCACAATCTGTTTGGAGAGGCTACGTTCAAAGACGCAGACCTCATCTGCTTCAAGGTGACAGACCTGTGGCAGGCGGTTCGTGTCATTGCAGAGGTTGCAGGTGGAGGCAACTCGAAATGAGTCTTCCGCTCTACAACAGGTATCAGGATAGTGGCACGGACTGGCTCAAAGAAGTTCCAGAACATTGGAACCTACGGCGTCTCGGGTATTACTTTGCAGAACGCCGTGAGAAAGTAAGCGACAAAGAGTTCGCAGCTCTATCCGTGACCAAGAACGGCATCGTGTCGCAGCTCGAAACGGCCGCTAAGACGGACGACGGAGACAATCGAAAGAAAGTGGTGGCAGGGGATTTCGTAATCAACAGCCGATCCGATCGGAAAGGCTCGGCTGGCATTGCCTCCCAGGATGGCTCGGTTTCGCTGATCAATACGGTCCTGACACCTGTTGCCGGCGTCGACCGCTGTTTTGTGCATCATTTGCTTCGCAGCGTAGCATTCCAAGAGGAATATTATCGATATGGGAAGGGCATCGTTGCCGATCTATGGAGCACCAACTACTCGGAAATGAAGGCCATCACCTTGGCCATGCCTCCTCACCCGGAGCAATCCGCCATCGCGGCCTTCCTCGACCGCGAGACGACCAAGATCGATGTGCTTATGGAAGAGCAGAAGCGGTTGATCGAATTGCTCAAGGAGAAGCGCCAGGCCTTCATTTCTCACGCGGTCACCAAGGGGCTCAACCCCGATGCAAAGATGAAGCCCTCCGGCGTCGAGTGGCTGGGCGAGGTGCCCGACCATTGGGAAGTGCTGATGCTGAAGCGGTGCTTCTCGTCCGTTGACTATGGCATCTCTGATAGCCTTGAGCCGGATGGGGTAGTGGCAGTCCTACGCATGGGCAACATTCAAGATGGCAAAGTGGAAGTCGATGATCTCAAGTACATCGATCAAGTCGATGAGGGCCTCCTGCTGAGGACCGACGATCTGCTCTACAATCGTACAAACAGCCTTGATCTCATCGGCAAAGTTGGGCGCTTCATTGAACGTGATGGCCCGACGACATTCGCATCCTATCTGGTGAGGCTTCGGACTTCGGACAACTGTGATCCAACCTTCATGGCCTATCTGCTGAACACGGAGGGGGTGCTCGGCAGTGCCCGCTCTCGTGCGTTCGTCGCCATCGGCCAATGCAACCTCAATCCAACCCGCTATGGTGAGATCGTTGTCGCGATACCGCCGCCATCGGAGCAGCGCTCCATCGCGAATGTGTTGGACGCACGGATTGCAGAAATAGGTCCACTCGCCACTGAAGCGCAAAAGACCATTGGCTTGCTTCAGGAACGCCGTGCCGCCCTGATTTCTGCCGCCGTCACAGGCAAGATCGATGTGCGGAATTTCGCGGTGGTCGGGACCGGTGTCGCAAAGGAACTCGCCTATGCCGATCTTTGAGATCACCGATGACAAGCTACTCGCAGTGGCTGAGACGAGTTTCGGCGCTCAAGGCATTTATGAGCGCAAGCACATCCAGCGGCTCCTGCGCGACGACATCAAGGTTCTCGACGAACGCCTCATGGTCATCGCCGAGGAGTTTGGCGGATGGCTGGACAGTTCTCGCCGTATCGATCTCCTCTGCCTGGATGGTGACGCCAACCTTGTCGTCGTCGAGTTGAAGCGGACGGAGGATGGCGGACACATGGAACTGCAGGCCCTGCGCTATGCCGCCATGATCTCCGCCATGACATTCGAGCAACTCGTTGACACCCATGCCCGCTTCAGGAACGCAGTCCAGCCGGACCTTGAGGCGGCCAAGGGAGCGATCCTGGAGTTCCTTGGCTGGGAGGACGCCGATGAGGAACTGTTCGGGCAGGACACCCGCATTGTTCTGGCATCAGCGGACTTCAGCAAGGAACTGACGACGGCTGTCCTGTGGTTGATCGATCGCGGCGTCGACATTAGGTGCGTGCGCCTCAAGCCATACAGGATGAACGGTGGTCCGGTGCTGATCGACATCCAGCAATTGATCCCACTACCCGAAACGGCCAGCTATCAGACCCAGATTGGGGTGAAGAAGCTGGCGGAGAGAAAGTCCCAGGGTGAACGCCATGAGCTGCGCTACAAATTCTGGGAACAGATGCTCGATCATGCGAGGAAACACACTCCGATCCATGCCTCCCGAAAGGCGACGCGCGATGGATGGGTCTCGGGCAGCATCGGTCGCAGTGGCTTCTCGCTTCAGTATACGATCCGCAAGGAGGACTCCCAGGTCTCCCTGTGGATTTCACTCGGCAGCGGAATGCGCGAGAAGAATAAAGCCGCCTTCCATCAGCTTCTGAATCAACGGACGGAAATAGAGGGCGATTTCGGCGCGGAATTGGACTGGCAAGAGTTGCCCGAGTCCGACGGATGTCTCATTCGCCACGTCATGCCCGGAGGTTACAAATCATCGACCGACCAATGGCCCGACATTAACCAGCGAATGACTGATGCGATGATCAGGTTGGACAAGGCGTTCCGTATGAGAGTTGGGGCACTGCAGCTGTAGGGACGGTGGATGAGCCTGCACAAAGAGATCAGCTTCGAGGTTGAAGTCTGCGACCACCTTGCCACCAGCGGTTGGCTATATGCCCACGGTGATGCAGATTCCTATGACCGGACGCGCGCGTTGTTTGCCGCCGATGTCGTGGACTGGGTCAAGGGGAGCCAGCCGAACGCCTGGGATGCCCTGACGAAATCCCACGGCGCTGCCGCCGAAGGCACGCTGCTCGACCGCATCCGAAGACAGCTCGACGAACGCGGGACGCTCGACGTGATCCGGCATGGCGTCGAGATGATCGGCCTCAAGGCCCCTCTGGCGCTAGCCCAGTTCAGACCGGCGCTGGCGATGAACGCCAACATCCTCGCCCGCTATCAGGCCAACCGGCTGCGCGTCGTGCGGCAGGTGCGCTATTCGCTCGCCAACGAGAACGCCATCGATTTGGTGCTGTTCCTCAACGGGCTGCCCGTCTCTACCATCGAGCTGAAGACCGACTTCACTCAATCTGTCGCGGACGCTGTCGACCAGTACAAGTTCGACCGGTTGCCGAACCCCAAGGGGCAAGCGCCCGAGCCGCTGCTGAGCTTCCCCAGCGGCGCGCTGGTCCACTTCGCGGTCAGCAACGCCGAAGTGATGATGACCACAAGGCTCGAAGGTCCGCAGACGCGCTTCCTGCCCTTCAACAGGGGCAATGGCGGCGGCAAGGGGAACCCGCTGAACTCGAAGGGTCATCCCACGGCCTACCTGTGGGAGGACATCTGGCAGCCTGACTCGTGGCTCGAAATTCTCGGGCGCTACATGGTCGCCGAGCGCGACGCCAAGAAGAAGATCAAAGGCCTCATCTTCCCGCGCTTCCACCAGCTCGACGCCACGCGCAGACTTCGAGCCGCCGTTCTGGCCGAGGGCGCTGGCGGCAAATACCTGATCCAACACTCGGCGGGCTCGGGCAAGACGAACTCGATTGCCTGGTCCGCGCACTTCCTTGCGGACCTGCACGACGACAAGCACCGGAAGGTATTCGACACGGTGCTTGTCGTATCCGACCGAAACGTCATCGACACCCAGTTGCAGGAAGCGATCTTCAATTTCGAGCGCACCACTGGCGTGGTCGCCACCATCAAGAGCGAAGGCGGTGCCAAGAGCGGCCAGCTTGCGGAGGCGCTCGCGGGCGGCAAGAAGATCGTCGTCTGCACTATCCAAACCTTCCCGTTCGCCCTCAAGGCGGTACAGGACTTGGCGGCATCACAGGGCAAGCGGTTCGCCGTCATTGCCGACGAGGCGCACTCAAGTCAGACCGGTGAGGCCGCAGCCAAGCTGAAGGCCGTGCTTTCCCCCGAAGAACTTGCCGAGCTGGGCGATGGCGGCGAGGTAAGCTCGGAGGACATTCTGGCTGCCCAGATGGCGGCACGGGCGAGCGACAAGGGCATCACCTATGTTGCCTTCACGGCGACGCCCAAGGCCAAGACGCTGGAGCTGTTCGGTCAGCGCCCGCATCCCGACCAGCCCGCCAGCGAGACAAACCTGCCAGCGGCCTTCCATGTCTATTCTATGCGACAGGCCATCGAGGAAGGCTTCATCCTCGACGTGCTGCGGAACTACACGCCCTACAGCCTCGCCTTCAAGCTCGCCCACGAAGGCAGGGAGATGGACGACACCGAGGTCGAGCGCAGCGCGGCAGTCAAGTCCCTGATGCGCTGGGTACGGCTGCACGACTACAACATCAGCCAGAAAGTGCAGGTGGTGGTCGAGCATTACCGCTCGCTGGTGCAGCCGCTGCTCGACGGCAAGGCCAAGGCAATGGTGGTGGTGGGTAGCCGCGTCGAGGCGGTGCGCTGGCAACTCGCCATCAACAAGTACATCCGGGACAAGGGCTACCAGCTTGGAACGCTCGTCGCTTTCTCGGGGGAGGTCAACGACCCGCCGAGCGGACCCGAAGCATTTAGCGAAACCAGCAAGGAGTTGAACCCTGGCCTGAACGGTCGGGACATCCGCGAGGCCTTCAAGCTGCCCGAGTACCACATCCTTCTGGTGGCCAACAAATTCCAGACCGGGTTCGACCAGCCCCTGTTGTGCGGCATGTATGTCGACCGGCGGCTGGCGGGCATTCAGGCCGTGCAGACGCTCTCGCGGCTCAACCGCGCCCACCCGGGCAAAGATACGACCTATATCCTCGACTTCGTCAATTCGAGCGACGATATCCTCAAGGCGTTCCAGACCTACTACCAGACCGCATCGCTGGAGAATGTGACCGACCCCAATCTCGTCTTCGACCTGCGGGCCAAGCTGGACGCCCTTGGGCACTACGATGATTTCGAGGTCGACCGGGTGGTCAAGGTCGAGCTGGACCCGGCGTCCAAACCGGGCGACCTCGTCGCGGCCATCACACCTGTCGCCGACAGGCTCTTGCGCTCCTACCGGGACGCCCAGGAGCGGTTGCGCATAGCCCGGTCGAAAGATGATACCAAGGCAGCCAAGGACGCTCAGGACACGATGGACGCTCTCGTGCTGTTCCGTGCCGACATGGGTGCGTTCGTGCGTCTTTATGCGTTCCTGTCGCAGATATTCGACTACGGCAACACCGCCATCGAAAGCCGCCACATCTTCTACCGCCGCCTCATCCCGTTGCTGGAGTTCGGGCGCGAGCGGCAGGAGATCGACGTTTCCGGGCTGGTGCTGACCCACCACAAGCTGGCCGACAAGGGCAAACGCACGCTGGCATTAGGCGGCTTCGGAGAGCCGTTGCAGCCGATCTATGACGCCGGTTCCGGATCAGTGCAGGAGAAGCAGAAGGCGCTGCTGGCCGAGATAGTGGCCAGGCTGAACGACCTGTTCCAGGGCGATGTCACCGACGACGACCAGCTCATCTATGTGAACAACGTCATCAAGGGCAAGCTGATGGAGTCCGAGACGCTCGCCCAGCAAGCTGCCAGCAACACCAAGGAGCAGTTCGCCAATTCTCCTGATCTATCCAAGGCGATCCTCGACGCCGTCATCGACGCTTTCGAAGCGCACACGACCATGAGCAAACAAGCGCTGGACTCCCCAAAGGTCCGGGAGGGGCTCAAGGACGTTCTGCTGGGACCAGGGCAGCTTTATGAGGCGTTGCGGCAGCAACGGGAGCAGGCAGACATTTCTAGCTGACGGCATTCGACGGGGTGGGGTGAATAGATGGGCAAAGGCGGGTATTTCGGGGGAAGTACGGTTGTTGGAGGGTTCGGATGGTCCTCGTTTGACCCGGCTTCTCCAGGACAGAAATACAACAAAGCGAAATCGGCAACGGGTGGACGGGCAGCTAATACGAACAGCCGAAAGCCGCGACGGATCAAACGGCCTCCAGATCTGAATGCCTTGAGGCTCATGTATCTTGATGCGATCATCGATGCTGCGCTTCGATCCCAGCCAGCACCGGCACCACCGAAACGGGCGCGTGCTGATCTTAACGAGGCCACGAAGCTGGCTGGCGGACCCGTTGCGTGGGCGAGAGCCCAGCCAGAGTTTGCAAAAGCATTGGACAAGCGGCAAAGAAAGCTAGGCGGGAAGACGCGCCAGGAGGCCCAGGCCGTCGCGGTGACAAAGGTTGCCGTCCCAGCCTCGGCCGGGCGCACCGTCCACCCATTGGGCGCCGAAGCCCGCCAGACCCCCAAGACGGCATCAATCGAATCCCTTTGCAAGGAACGTGCGAGGTTGAACGTGACACTGTCCGAAGCGGAGAAGCTTGCCCGTAGCTGTAAAGAGTCGATTGCCAAGATAGATCGTGAACTTGCTGTGCTGAATACTAGCAGGAAGTAGCTCGGCGGATGACCCAAAGAGTCGGGACAATTCTGACTGACGTCGTTTCACATTGGTGATAGGCTGGCGCCTCCTTTGACAGGAGAGGCCATGAAATCGCATCTGATAGTGTGCGCCATATTTGCCGTGTCGTTGGGTGGAACTCCCGCTTTGGCCGATGATGCTGCGCCCGCCAAAGACACCGTCGTCGCCGGCAAGATCATCGGGAACGGTCGAGCACCAGACAATCCAGAATGTAAAGATAACAAGAGCGGGGCCGACTGTCAGAAACCCAAAACCGAAGCGATTGTTGAGGCGCCGGCAAAAGCTAAGGCTGCCCTCGTATCGAAGTAGCCCGGCGCGCACCTGAACCTAGTTAGGTGGCAAGCGCCGTCCTGAAGCGGCGATGACCTGCCTACTCCATGTCCGGCACGTCGCCACCCACAAAGAGCGTCGTCGGTTCGCCGTACTCGCCTATCGCCGGGTTGGCCTCACGCGACCACGCAGTGACCCCGGCATGTTTCCCCGCCAAGCCCTTCGCGGTCCTTATCGCCCGGTCTTCGGTCTGCTGCTCGGCTGGCCCAAACACAGGCTGAAGGTCGCCGCTCTCGTCGCGGTCGAAGGCGGTGACCACGATGAGCTTGGGGGTTTTCTGCCGCGGAAGGATGCTGTTAGACATCTTAAGATTTTGAACCTTCGCTGGCGACCAGTCGCACTCATTTGAATTGCGTCACGAGCATTTTGGTAGCGAAGCCAATATCGATCGGCTTGCCGTCCCATTTCCCGATGCGGGTCCGCTGACCGAACTCGCCTATGATGCGCTCGTGACCTTCCAGATGGCCCTTTGCTTTGCCATTTATTGGGTAAACAGAGAACAAGCTCGGCATTGCGCCGAGAACCGCGTAAAGCCCTCCGCCCTGCTCTTCTAGGCCATTTCTCAGACAGTAGGCCAAATAGACGCCGTCGATATCGTGGCCTCGGCATGTAGTTAGGGGGCCATCGTACGTCGCCCCCAAGAGGACCAGCGCCTTCTGCCGAACCTCTTCGGGAACGTTGCTGGCCGCGCCATAGCCGGTCTGCTGTTCGACCTGGGCCGGTTTCAGTGGCTTTTGCGCTTCCGATGTTGCCGAAGTGCCGCCCGACGCAAAGTACCAGATGACGGCACCCCAAAAGAATACGGGGCCGACAACAGCGCTCACTCTTCCCATTGTGATTGTTCCCCAAACAGCCGGAGCGTTACTTGCACAGCCGCTTTGGAGAGGCAAGACGGCTTTCTCGTTCTCTATCGATGCCTGCCACCGCTCGCCCTGCGTGGCGCTGAGAGCGCGTCAAGGCGGTTTTGAAGGTGGCCGTTGAGTACGATCATTTCCTTGAGCGCCTTCATCACGTCGCCTTTGTGGACGGCAACGAACCTATCGGCGACGGCTTGAAGGGCAGCCTCTTGACGACTGTCGAGCGTCACAATGTGGTCCATGGCGATAACTCCAAACGCCGCAGTGAACAAAAAGAGAACACAAATGTCAAGAGTGGATTGACCGAGAGAGGAATGAGTTCCTATTTTGGGCCATGCCCGATACTGGTGGAAGACGAAAGCGCGGCGGTGAATGGAAGCTCAGTAATGCCCATGAGATAGGGCAGCTCGTGCTGGTTCGCTGTGGACTCTGTAATGTCAAGCGCTGGTATCAGCCGAGTGATCTGAAGGTGATATTCGGGGACATTGAGGCCGACTTGGTGGGGAGCAAAATGAGCTGCAAACGGTGTGGCAAGAATGAGTACATGCATGCCGAGACGCAGAACCCATCGGCGCGAGAACGCCACGGCATTCGGGTGACGCGGCTTGCTGAAATCAGGACGGTTCGACGGGTGGTGTGGCGGGAGGAGGATTGAAAGTAAGTTGCTAGCGACCTCAGGCCAATGCTACGGCGAGATTTCCCTGCTTGTCGAACAGTGTCGTGCCGCACCGTCCTGTTGCCTCGTCGAATAATGCCGACCTTTCGGTGCCCAGGGCCTGGGCCAGAGCATAGCTAAATTCCTCATCGTTCCAGTCTCGAAATATTCGGACTTCCTGAGTACCCGGCAGGAAGCCCCGAGAATAAGGGGTCACCCTAACTTGGTCGACCTGAAGCCCCTCTGGGCTCTCAGCGGTTAGGTAGAAATGGGTCGCATCTCGCAACGCCGCCTTGTAATGCACCCGCGCCGACAACTCTCTGAACTGAGTGCGGGATACTGTTGACCCGGCAAGGTCGAATGGCCCCTTTGGCCCCACTTCCATCTGCAGCCCACCATCGCTAACGAAACAAACCCCCAAATGCCCCGCCATCATGGCCACGGACTGTCCAAAGATGTTCGTTGACAAATCGAAGCAGTCGTCTCCGCCGTCCGCAATCTGGAAGTGATAGAACGAAAAAGGTAAGTCGCCGTGCAGACATCGAAATACGGTCGGCTTGCGCGCGCTTTGCATTAGGAAGTGGCAATGATGCAGTTCGTCAATAAATTCTGAGGAGACAATCGGGCCGCTCTCGGGCTTCGCGCGATCAAAGAGCAGGCTAGTATCCTTGACGAGTAGGCCGATAAGTATCTTTGCCAGCCAACGCCCGATCACCATCTTCTCGGTGATTGATCCAAGTGTTCCACGCGCAAAGATCGGCTGAACAGCGCTCTCTATCCTTGATAGGAAGCCGGTATTGCACTCCACGCAGCACGGCACCGTTAAGTGTCGATATGGTATCAAGCTTTGGTTGATAAGGGTGAGGCGCTGATTGGCCAGCTTAAACTGCTTCTGTAGCCACTGAGGAACGACGTGTTCACCACGCCCTGAACTAGGTAGACCTCCGCACGCGAAACACTGGCGACAAGAAATGCTGTCCTCAGAGACGGCTCTCTCTGAGTTCTCAAGAATGTATGACATCATGTTCTCGCCCACTAGAACAACGCACCTTGAGCAGGCGCCTGCTGCGTGAGCTTGGTCTGTGTGGCTGGCTTCTCGACAATCACTAGAGCGTCGTCAGGTGCCGTGCGCTGTAGCCGCTTTGCCTCAGACCACGGCGCGGTCAGCCACGTCTCGGTCTCTTCTTGCGTCCTCAGTATAACCGGCATGGCCTTCTCGTGGATCGGCTTGATGAAAGCGTTGGGCGAGGTCGTCATGAAGCCATAAAGCTCGAAGTCGCCGGGGCCGTCCTTGACCTTGCGCACCCCATGCCACTTCGTCCAGAGGCCGGCGAAGAAGAACAGCAGTCGGTCCTCAGTGAGCGCGTACCAGTAGTTCCGCTGAATGCCGGTCTCGGGGTCCTTATCGCCGGGCGTTGGGCTGGGCTCCGCGAAGCTCGTCACCGGCACCACACAGCGGTTCTCGACGCCGACATACTGCTGCCAATGGGCGTATTGAGGATTGCGGATGTTCGTGGTGCCATAGTCGGCCTTGCCCTTCACCCGCTCGGCCGGCGTCGGCATTCCCCAGAGTAGCTTGGCAAGTTCGCGCTGGTCATCGGGCGTGTTGCGGACCACAGGCCCCGGCATGTTGGGGTAGACATCTAACGAAGGCTCAAGGTTGCCCATGATGTCGCGCATGGCGCGAGTCCAATCGCGGACGGCGTCCTGACTGGTCGCGATGTTGTACAAATTGCACATCGTCTCTTATTCCGCCGTGTGGCTCGTCACAGATGCATTTGCCAGCGTTCACCATACCGCTGGCCCAGTCCAGTTGATGCTTGAAATCTTCGCCTGTTTGGCTCTTAGTCCTATTGGGCAAGTATTGGGGTGTCTAGCCATGCGTTCATTGTTTGTGGCGGCGGGCGTCGTGCTGACGACCGCAATGATGACGTGTTCATCCAACGCGCTGGAATACAAGCCAGTGTCCGGCGAAACGCCGTTTCTGGTAGTGTCAGGTGACTTCAGGATCAACGAACCACTGAGCGAATTTGCGAGCGCGGTCACCGCCAGTGGAGCCACGTCCGTCACATTCGACTCGCCGGGTGGGAATATCGCCAGCGCAATGCAGTTGGGGCGCATGATCCGAGCGGCAGGATTGGATACTTTTCAGACGCGCCAAGGCGAGTGCGCGTCAGCCTGTTCGTTGGCGTTCATGGGCGGTGGTCGCCGTTTGGCCGAACCTGGCTCAATCGGGGTTCACCAATCCTCGTTCGCTCCTGATCATCAACTGTCCACTGATGAGGCGGTAGCCGGCGTCCAGGCCGTAACCGCTGAAATCATGTCCTACCTGACCGAAATGGGGGTCGACCCGAAGCTCCTTGCCGTCGCGATGAACTACGACAAGTCCGACATGCGGTATTTGTCGGCAAGTGAGATGGCAGCGCTCCACGTGACGAACGTGGACGCGAGGCAACCTCCGGTCGACACCTCACAGATTCCGGAGCCCCGGCCGTCTGGCCTGCCGCAAGACCAAGTCACCGCACATAACCAAGAGTTGGACACTGCTGCGGCGAACTTCGTCCGGGCGCTCATCGAGAAACACAGCACCGATCAGTTGGCTATCGCGCAGGTGCTTACTTCCTACGCCGGCATTGTCGACTACTACGGCAAGCCGAGGGACCTGAGCTTCATCGTGGCGGACAAGAGAAGCTATTTCCAGCGATGGCCAGAGCGGGCGTACAGCGTTCGCAACGATAGCATCATGGTCACCTGCGCCAATGCACGGTGCATGGTGTCCGGCATATACGATTGGATCGTGCGGAGCCTCCCGAGGAACAAGCAGGCAAAAGGGGCGGCACGCTTCAGCTACACGATTGCGATCGGTCCTGATCCAAAGGTCATAGCTGAAACGGGCCAAGTCCTCCGATGAACAGGCACCAGACCACAAGGTAGGGGCGTTGCAACTGCAGCTCGCGGTCCAGGCTCCGTTTAGGCTTTGGCCGGGTTCCTCGGGATACGTCTCTCCGATTTCGATCTGGATTTCTTGTTCGCAGAGCGGATTGGCTGAGCAGGAACGCGCACGTTGGACGGGCGCCAATCTGTTTCCTTGACATCGAAGAGCGGCAGCTTCCCTATTTCCCTCGCGAGAGCGCTGGGTGGCCAATCGCCGTACCCCTCTCGCGCGTCGTGAGCCCCGCTTCCGAGCATGTAGTCCCGAGGTTCCTTGTCCAAGTCGTGCTTGCGCGAAAGCGTTGTGAACAGGTGCCGCCAAGCGTGATTGGGCTTGCCGCCCGGTGCGGGTATCCCCAATTCCTCAGTGATCCAGTTCCCAACCCGAACGCCCGCCTCTTGCGACCGGGGCTTGCCTGTCTGCTTGGTGAGGTCGGTCCCATCGGGATAAGGGACGTAGAAGGCAGGACCGCCGCCCACTTCCTTGAACATCTTCAACAGGCCCAACTCTACGAGGTGCGGATGAACGGCGGTCATCCACGCCCTACCGCTCTTCGTGGAACCGGCCTCAGGCGTAATGAACAAATAGGGCGTGTCGCCATCCGCCCGAACATCCACGCCGCGCAACTGAGTAATCTCAGTCACCCGCAACCCGGTGTAAGCGCAAATCCACGGCACCCAGAAGAGTGCGCGCTTGTGGGGCGCTGAGATGTCCTTGGGGCTCCCGTTGAATGTGGCGCTGAGGATGGCCTTGGCCTCCCCCATGTCGTAGCCTTTCTTGCCTGGTGCGGGGCCGTCCCTGCGGTCTCGAATGTCGCTGGCGACGTTTGTCGGTAGTCCGAACTCCCTGACTGCATGGGTGAGGACCGCGCTCAACGCCGCAAGGGCCTTGCCATTGACCTTCGACGGCGATAGCCCCTCGGCTATCAATTCGTCACGCCACTTCCGAACGTCCTCATTCGTCACGTCCTGAGCATTCCGGTGCCCGCTGCTCTTGACGAATTTGGCGAGGTCCCGCGCGTAGTCGCTCTTGGTCTTCTCCTTGAGGCTCTGTGTCGCGAACTTGTGGTCCAGTAGGGCGAACAGGTCCAAGTCCCCCGTCGCCCGTGGCGCTGCCTTGGCCCCACCGCGCTCGGCCTCCCAGTTGGGGAACCGGTTCCGCGCTTCGTCAGGTGAATAGTCGCCTCCGGCCTTTCTAAGATTAGTCTCAGCCGCAAGCTGGATTGCCTTGAAGGCCGCGTGGACGACACGTGTACGACTGAGTGGGTCGGTGTTGACGCCCTCCGCTGTAAACAGCTCGTCGACCGTGGGACCAAACCAATGGTCCAACTCCCCGCGCTCGCCCTTGCTTGCATTCAACTGGAGGACTTGCTTCCAAATCCCCTCCTCGCCCGGCTCGCTGTCCATCATCTCGACCAAACGGATATAGAGGATGCCGGCGAGGGCCTGGATTTGCTTGTTGGTGAGCGGCTGAGGGCCTTCCCTGTGCCGTTGCCAGAACTCATGCAGAGCAGCGTCGGCCGCGCGATGCCGCCTCTTGGCCTCTGCGGGGTCTTTCGTATCGAGGCTGACCTTGACGGTTGTTCCCGCCTTCACCGCTCTGATGATGTCGCCGACGGGAATTGCCACCTTCCCATCCAACGGAAAATTCTTCAAGTCAGTCGGTGCGCGTTGCCGAAGGTAATAGACTCCGGTCTTCGGATGCTTCCAAGGTCCAGGCATTCTCAAGCTCATATGTACCACCCCTGTGTACCAGACAGGCGGCGAAAAGACCAAGAAAGTCAGATAGTTGTTTCCAAACAATGGCTTGGAATGGTGCTGCGAGAGAGGATTGAACTCTCGACCTCTCCCTTACCAAGGGAGTGCTCTACCACTGAGCTACCGCAGCCGCTGATGGCGGGGCTTCTGCCATATAGAACCGGCAAGCGCAAGGCGTCTGTGAAAGGCTTTGCCAGACAAGTTTCGCTGACATGGCGGCGCCACAATGCTAGCTATCCCTTGAACGGCAGGCCCTGCCAGTCGCGGGCGGGACGGAACGATGGACGACAAGACAATTCCACCGAAAAAGGCTGATCCGGCAAAAAAGGACGGGACTGACCGCAAGGACCGTCTGGCCGAGCAGCTGCGCGCCAATCTCATGAAGCGCAAGACGCAAGCGCGCTCGCGGCGCACCGGTGATCCTGACCAGCGGCCCGAAGGACTGCCGGCTGCTGAAAAAATGCACAAGGACTGACCGATATCGGCCACACTGGCCGGCCAACTTGGCCAACGGGCTCAGGAATCTTGAACCAAGCCGGCCAATGGTCTAGACGGGCCGATACGCAAACTGACGAAAACCGGCCTATCGGGCCGAGGGGACATTCTCTCATGGATCGCATCAGAATTGTCGGCGGCAACAAGCTCGCCGGAAGCATTCCGATTTCGGGCGCGAAAAACGCTGCCTTGCCGCTGATGATCGCCTCGCTGCTCACCGACGACACTCTGACGCTGGAAAACGTGCCGCATCTGGCCGATGTAGAGCAGCTGATCCGCATTCTCGGCAATCACGGCGTCGACTATTCGGTCAACGGCCGCCGCGAGAAGCAGAATGAGGGCTATTCGCGCACCATCAACTTCTCGGCCCGAAACATCGTCGACACGACCGCGCCCTACGAGCTGGTGTCGAAGATGCGGGCGTCGTTCTGGGTGATCGGCCCGCTGCTGGCCCGCATGGGCGAGGCCAAAGTGTCGCTGCCGGGCGGTTGCGCCATCGGCACGCGCCCGGTCGACCTGTTCCTCGAGGGCTTGCAGGCGCTGGGCGCCGACATCGATGTCGACACTGGTTATGTGCTGGCCAAGACCAGGAACGGCCGCCTTGTCGGCAATCGCTATGTGTTCCCGAAAGTCTCCGTCGGCGCCACCCATGTGCTGATGATGGCGGCGGCGCTGGCCAAGGGTGAGACGGTGCTGGAAAACGCCGCCTGCGAGCCCGAAATCGTCAACCTCGCCGAATGCCTCAACGCCATGGGCGCCAAAATTTCCGGCGCCGGCACGCCTGTTATCACCATCGATGGCGTCGAGTCGCTGTCGGGCGCGCGCGTGCGCGTCATCCCCGACCGCATCGAGACCGGCACCTATGCCATGGCTGTGGCCATGACCGGCGGCGATGTCGTGCTCGAAGGCGCCCGCCCCGAGCTGCTGCAGACCGCGTTGGATGTGATTGCCCAGACCGGTACCGAGATCACGCCGACCAATTCCGGCATTCGCGTCCGGCGCAACGGTGCCGGCATTTCGCCGGTCGACGTAACGACGGCGCCGTTCCCGGCCTTCCCGACCGATCTGCAGGCGCAGTTCATGGGCCTGATGACCATGGCCAAAGGCAAGTCGCGCATCACCGAGACCATCTTTGAAAACCGCTTCATGCATGTGCAGGAACTGGCCCGGCTCGGCGCCCACATCACGCTGTCCGGCCAAACGGCGATCGTCGACGGCGTCGCCAAGCTGAAGGGCGCACCCGTCATGGCGACCGATCTGCGCGCCTCGGTGTCGCTGGTCATTGCCGGTCTGGCGGCCGAAGGCGAAACGACGGTCAACCGCGTCTACCACCTCGACCGCGGTTTCGAGCGGCTGGAAGAAAAGCTCTCCAATTGCGGCGCGGTGATCGAGCGGATTTCGGCTTGACCGCACGGCAGTTGCTTCAGACAGACAGGCGTCTGGTGCTGCCTCCATTCACCGCCAACACTTCAAACCCGAGGCGCTAGCCTCGGGTTGAATTTGTGTCGCGGTTGCACGGACCGGAAAGACCGCCTAACAAAAGGCTGAAACCAACTTTCAGGTGTGCATTCGGCATGGCAGCCCTCAAACTCATTGCGCTCGACGATCAGGATCTGAGCATCGTCTCGGCCCACGTCCAGGACGCCGTGATGAAGGTCTCGGACCTCGAATACCTGCCTTCGGCCAAGCGTTTCATATTGACCATGAACCGCTTCGTCTGGGAGGCGAAATCCGGACTGTTCAGCCAGCACAATGAGCGGCGCCAGGCGGTGTTGCATTTCGACCGCGTGCTCGGCGCCAAGACCAGCGGCATTGCCCGCGATCGGCCGGCCGAGGTGCTGTCGCTGCTGGCAATCAGCTTTATCGAAATCAGCAAGCCGGCCGGCATCGTCGAGTTGGTCTTTTCCGGCGGCGGCGCGATCATGCTCGACGTCGAATGCATCGAGGCACGGCTTGCCGACATAGGCGGCGCCTGGGAAGCCACCTCGCGTCCGGTGCACAGGGTCTAGAGCATGATCCCAAAAAGTGGGTGCCGGTTTTTGTTGGACAAAACGGGAATCGTTTGTCCAGAGATCATGCTCCAACAAAGGGCTAGATCATGATGAGATTTCAAGCAAATCTCACCATGATCTAGACGCAGCCGATGGCCATTACGCTTATCCAATCCGATGCCGGTTTCGCGCAGCGTTTCGCCGCCTTCCTGACCACCAAGCGGGAGGTATCGGAGGACGTCGACACTGCCGTGCGCGCCATCATTGCGCGGGTTCGTGCCGAGGGCGACGCTGCCCTGGTCGACTACACGCTGAAATTCGACAAGGCCGACCTCAATAGCCTCGGCATTGCCGTGTCGAAGGACGACATCGCGCAGGCCTACAAAGACGCCGATCCGCAGACGGTCGAGGCGCTGAAATTTGCCCGTGACCGCATCCGATCCCATCACGAGCGACAAATGCCCAAGGACGATCGCTATACCGATGCCGCCGGGGTCGAGTTGGGTTCGCGCTGGACGGCGATCGAGGCGGTCGGGCTCTATGTGCCGGGCGGCACGGCAAGCTATCCAAGCTCGGTGCTGATGAACGCCGTGCCGGCCAGGGTGGCGGGCGTCGAGCGCATCGTCATCGTCGTGCCGGCGCCGGGCGGCATCATCAATCCGCTGGTGCTGGTGGCCGCCGATATATCAGGCGCTTCAGAGATTTACCGCGTCGGCGGCGCGCAGGCGATTGCCGCCCTTGCCTATGGCACCGAGACGATCCGGCCGGTCGCCAAGATCGTCGGGCCCGGCAATGCCTATGTCGCCGCCGCCAAGCGCCAGGTCTTCGGCACGGTCGGCATCGACATGATCGCCGGACCGTCTGAAGTGCTGGTGGTGGCCGACGGCAGCAACGATCCCGACTGGATCGCCGCCGATCTTCTGGCGCAGGCCGAGCACGACGTGTCGGCGCAATCGATCCTGATCACCAACGATCCTGCGTTCGGAAAAGCAGTCGAACAGGCGGTCGAGCGCCAATTGCTGAGCCTGCCGCGCGCCGAGACGGCGGCTGCCAGCTGGCGCGATTTCGGCGCGGTGATCCTGGTGGAGACCATCGAGGCCGCGCTGCCGCTGGTCGACCGCATCGCCGCCGAACATGTGGAACTCGCCATCGACGATGCCGAGGGCTTCCTGGCCAGGATGCGCAATGCGGGCGCTGTGTTTCTGGGACGCCATACGCCCGAAGTCATCGGCGACTATGTCGGCGGCTCCAACCACGTGCTGCCGACGGCGCGTTCGGCGCGCTTCTCTTCGGGCCTGTCGGTGCTCGATTTCGTCAAGCGCACCTCGATCCTGAAGCTCGGGCCGGAGCAGCTGAGAGCACTTGCGCCGGCGGCGATTGCGCTGGCCAAGGCGGAAGGCCTCGACGCGCATGGCCGCTCCGTCGCCATCCGGCTGAACATGTAGGCGGCGATGGCGGACGGCGATCAAACCCGCGCAAGGCTGATCGATGTCGAGCTCGACGAGTCGATCGGCCGTTCGACGCCCGATGTCGAACATGAGCGCGCGGTGGCGATCTTCGACCTGATCGAGGAGAACAGCTTTCAGCCGGTCAATGATGACGGCGCCGGGCCTTATCGGCTGAAGCTGTCGCTGGCCGAATCCCGGCTGGTGTTTGCGGTCGCCCGAGAGGATGGTGCTGATGTCGTCACCCATATCCTGTCGCTGACGCCGCTCAGGCGCATCGTCAAGGACTATTACCTGATCTGCGAAAGCTATTACGACGCCATCCGCTCCTCGACGCCGAGCCATATCGAGGCGATCGACATGGGCCGGCGCGGCCTGCACAATGAAGGCTCGCAGACGTTGATGGACCGGCTGGCCGGCAAGATCGACATCGACTTCGACACGGCGCGGCGGCTGTTCACGCTGGTCTGCGTGCTGCACTGGCGGGGTTAGACCTGACTGGGGCGCCCCGCTCGATCCTGTTTTTGTGCGGCATGAACGCCGTGCGCTCACCGATGGCCGAGCAGCTGGCGCGGCGCATGCTGCCGCCGGCCACTTTCGTCGCCTCTGCCGGCGTGCACAGGGGCGAGCGCGATCCGTTCGTCGACGCGGTGCTGGCCGAAGAAGGCCTGACGCTGGGCGAGCGCCAGCCGCGCTCGATGGACGATCTCGAGGACGATTATTTCGACCTGATCGTCACCCTGGCGCCGGAAGCCCACCACGCCGCGCTCGAACTCACCCGCTCGCTTGCCGTCGACGTCGAATACTGGCCGATGCCGGATCCGACCGATGTCGGCGGCAGGCGCGAGCAGATCATGGCCAGCTATCGCGACGTGAGAGAACGGCTGAAAGCGCGCATCAGCCGACGTTTTCTGCTTCCGGAGGTAAAAAACGCGGCGGATTGATGCATGTCGCTCAAAAGCGGTCCCGGTTTTGAGACAACGACATGCATAAAACGAAAGCTTGGAGCGCGTCGCATATGACGCGATCTAAGCGTGTTCACAAGCGCACGATTATCATATAGGTTCCGCCGAAATTCCGGCCTGGGCGCTCCAGGGCGCCGGAACTGCAATCCAAGCAAAGGTATCGAATGCCGAAGGAAGAAGTCCTCGAGTTTCCGGGTGTCGTGACGGAATTGTTGCCCAACGCGATGTTCCGGGTGAAGCTCGAAAACGAACACGAGATCATCGCCCATACGGCTGGCCGCATGCGCAAGAACCGCATCCGTGTGCTGACCGGCGACAAGGTCCTGGTCGAGATGACGCCCTATGACCTGACCAAGGGCCGCATCACCTACCGTTTCAAGTAACAGTCCGGCGCGAACCGCGATGAGCATCCTGCAGAAGCTCGTGCTTGCCTCTGGTTCGCCGCGCCGGATCGAACTGTTGCAACAGGCCGGCATCGAGCCGGACCGCGTGCTGCCAGCCGATGTCGACGAAACGCCGCTGCGCGCCGAACATCCGCGCTCGCTGGCCAAGCGGCTGTCGAAGGAAAAGGCCGAGAAGGCGCTGGCCTCGCTGAAAAGCGAGGAAGACTATGCGCCAAGTTTCGTGCTGGCCGCCGATACGGTGGTCGCGGTCGGACGCCGCATCCTGCCCAAGGCCGAGACGCTGGACGACGCCGCCAATTGCCTTGGACTGCTTTCGGGCCGTTCGCACCGGGTCTATTCCGGCATCTGCCTGATTACGCCGGGCGGCAAGCTGCGCCAAAGGCTGGTTGAATCCAGGGTACGCTTCAAGCGGCTTCCGCGCGAGGAGATCGACGCCTATGTCGCCTCCGGCGAATGGCGCGGCAAGGCCGGCGGCTATGCCGTCCAGGGTCTCGCCGGGTCGTTCGTCGTCAAGCTGGTCGGCTCCTACACCAACATCGTCGGCCTGCCGCTCTACGAGACGGTGGCGCTGCTTTCGGGCGAAGGCTTCAAGGTCCACACCAGCTGGCATACCGCGCGGCCATGAGCCTGGACGATAAGGTCACACCACTGCGCCCGAAGCGCCCCTGCCCCGAATGCGGCAAGCCGTCGGCGCGCGAGACCTATCCGTTCTGCTCGAAGCGCTGCAAGGACATCGACCTCAACCGCTGGCTGAAGGGCGCCTATGTCATCACCGCGCGGGATGACGAGGACGAGAGCGACGAGCCGAAGTAGGGTTTGGGCGGTGCCGGCCGCGCAATTCCACTTCGCCGACCTTACGCAATTGCTGCTTTGCCGGCGTCGGTATTGTCTGCGACAATTGCCCCGGAAAATCAGCGCTTAGGCGCTGGACAGGCCGGATTCCCGTGCTATAACCCACGCGCTTTCAAGGGGTGCCCCACGGCGCTTTCCTGAAATCCGGTCAGGCGATGTCTCGTTTGCCGGCGAGGCCCAGATAGCTCAGTTGGTAGAGCAGCGGACTGAAAATCCGCGTGTCGGTGGTTCGAATCCGCCTCTGGGCACCATCCGCTCTTCTCCCGACACTCCCTTTCGCCGAAGTTTCTACGCTGGAGTTTCTGCAAGCGACTGGAATTGTTGATCTTTTGCAGTCGCATGACGCAATTAAGCGGGACAGGGAACGCTTCAGGCGCATTTGGTCCAACGAGGCGGGGGGATGGTATTTCCGTTGGTATTCGACATCCTGATGGTATCGAAACAGCCAAGGGAGACCTGACGAATGCCCCTCTCCGACGTGAAATGTCGAAGCGCCCGCCCCGCTTCCAAACTCGTGAAATTATCTGACGGGGGCGGGCTGCAGCTGTGGGTACAGCCTACGGGCTCTCGCCTCTGGCGGCTCGCCTACCGCTTTGAGGGCAAGCAGAAACTGCTCGCGCTGGGCAGCTATCCCCTTATCTCTCTCGCCGAGGCACGGGAGGCGCGCGATAATGCTAAAAGGCTCCTGCTAGCTGGCGTCGACCCTGGAAAGGAACGCAGCTTGCGGAAGGCCGATTCGGCAAAGGACTCCTTTCGCTCAATCGCGGACGAATATGTCGACAAGCTAAAGAAGGAGGGACGTGCCGACCGGACGATCAGCAAGGTCAAATGGCTGCTCGATTTTGCCTATCCGATAATCGGCGACAAGTGCATTCGGGAGATCGATACGGCCACCATCCTTACCGCCCTCCGTCGCGTCGAGGTTCGCGGTCGATACGAGTCGGCCAGGCGACTGCGCTCCACCATCGGCAGCGTGTTTCGATACGCAATCGCGACGGCACGCGCCGAGACAGATCCGACCTTCGCCCTCAGAGGCGCACTCATCAGTCCGACTGTAACGCCTCGCGCCGCGATCACTGATCCGAAGGCCTTGGGCGGTTTGCTGAGGGCAATCTATGCATTTGACGGACAGCCTACAACCCGAGCTGGTCTGAAGCTGATGGCGCTGATGTTTCCCCGCCCCGGCGAGCTTCGCTCCGCTGAATGGGAAGAGTTCGATTTTGAAAGCTCGGTATGGACCATCCCTGAGGCACGCATGAAAATGCGACGGCCGCACCGCATACCCCTATCAAGGCAGGCGATCAGCGTCCTGACTTCACTGAGAGAGATCTCTGGTGGTGGATCGCTGCTGTTTCCTAGTGTTCGATCGGCTTCGCGTCCGATTTCCGATAACACGCTTAACGCCGCGCTGCGCCGTATGGGTTACGGCAAGGAAGAAGCAACCGCGCATGGTTTTCGAGCAACGGCATCAACTCTGCTGAACGAATGCGGCAAGTGGCATCCGGACGCGATAGAGCGGCAGCTGGCCCACATTGAGAACAACGACGTTCGGCGCGCCTACGCCCGGGCAGAGCATTGGGACGAGCGCGTCAAGATGATGCAGTGGTGGGCCGATTATCTGGATGAACTCAAGAGCAAAAACCTGCGGGTGATCTCAATCGAGGGACGCCGCAAGCCTGCTGTCCACACACCAACGCGACCATCCACTTTGAACCCAACAGCGGCCGTTCATCAAACGCCGATACAAATCTCCAACCGCCGGAATCATACTGACCGTCGAAAAACGCCACAACTCAACGCCAAATCGTAGGCCCGCATTTTCAGATTTCCTGGAGAGAAAGTTGGACCGCGTTCGGCGGGAAGCTGCCGTTCTGCAGCCGACCCCATTTCCGACATTCAAGCTGCCGATGGCCGGTTCCGAAACCGGCCATCTACCCGGCCCGGAGCCGGGGCGCTATTAGAGCGAGAATTCCGTGGGCAGTGTGCGGTCCGTCCTTTCGCCGGCATTAGTCCGTGGATCCGCTATCCCCCCCCGACTTTAACCTCCACAACCTTCCTCTCCATAGATCCGGGACAAGCCCTTGATGCGCGTCGCGATCGCGTCGACGAGGCGACCAACGATCTCATGGATGATCCCCTCCTGGCGAAGCTCTTGGGCGCACTCCGATGCCATGTCGGGCATCACCGCGAGCTGATGGCGGATTGTCCGCACCGTGTACTCGCTGCCAACCTTTGCTGAGGACGCACAGCGCCCCCAGTGGCGCGGCATGATCTCCTCGATGGGATAGACTCTGTCGATCTTCATCGCCAGTTTAAGGTCGCGCATCTCAGATTGGATCTCTCCCCCGAGGTGCGGCAGAATGGAGGAGATGTCGTAGAGCGGAGCTAGGCGGGCCTCGCCCTGGGCACCGAGCAGCATCGAGTAGTTCTTTGCATGCGCGTCCGTGCCGGCGATGATCCAGTTGAAGACGTTCGCGGCCATGAAGATCTGACGGTCTTGGACGGGGTCGAGGGAGGCCGACAGCACCTTTCTGGAGATCGTCGTGATACCTGGCCCACCCTGGTTCTCGTACTTGAGCGTCGGCATCACCGACAGGGCCTGGCACATGTCCTCCTGATGGATGCGGATGGTCTTGCCCTCGATGTTGCGGCGGTCGTAGCGCTCGATAACGATCGCCTTTTCGCCTGCGAAGTCGAGAACCTGGCTATGTGCAGCATCCATGCCGAGCTTGGATGCAAGCTGCAGGCAGAAATGCTCGTTCTCGGTATGCCCGTGCAAGTGCGGCAAAGGCGGCTTGAAGATGTGTGTCGTGGGCGTGTCGCCTAGAGGGATCCCCCAGCGATTGCTGCCCTTATCGAAATAGAACGCCGTCTTTGCCTGCGCACCAGCGAGACTGAACTGACCAGGATCGCCGATTCGCCGGGTCGCTGCACCATCCTTGCGCAGGTCGCGCAGGCGGTCGCCGATCTGCGCCTCGGTGAGCAACTCCACGTTCTCGCCGCGGGAAACCTGATCGTCACGCGGAAGGAACTGGACGGCGCCCGCGCAGTCGCGGCCGACGTTCTTGAGCAGGGCAAACGGGTTTCGGGCGGAGACCTGGAATCTCTGGGCCCATCTGGCGAGGGTCTGCTCATTATCCGGCAGCAGGCCCCAGAGGAATGCCTCGACGACCTTGCCCTCGTATGTCCTGGTGATCGTCGGCATTGACAGGGAGAGCGGGATCGCCACCCGGCCCTCCATCCATGCCTCGTGGTAGGAGAACGAAAGCTTACCGCCCTGCAGGTGGTGGAGCCCCCCAACTGGTCTGCCAGCGATATAGACGCCGAGGGTGTCGATCGGGTTCACCATGATCATCGTCACCTAGAGCTTGTAGGGAATCTCGTCGTCGTCATCGTCGACATGCCGTTCTTCGGCATTATGATGATGATTAGCAGCCGACGTCGGCGCCGGCGGGATCTGAAAGTCCAGCTCCACACCAAGCGTGGTCAGCGCCAGCAGCACGTTGCCGATCTCGGCGCTGGGCTTGCCGTTCTCGATCCACGACACCCACGTCTGCGTGGTGTTGATCATCTTGGCCAAGGCAGCCTGTGACAGGCCGCGCCGGGTGCGGGCCTCCTTGATCAGCATACCAATGTCGCGAGCTGTTCTGATCTTCATGGCGTATACGGTTTCTGTATAATCTAGCTTGATATAGGTTCGTATATTACAGGTGTCAATATGCGCTGCTATATCAATTTTCGCTATATATGTTCCCATATGGGCGATCTCCATATACAAACTTATATAACTCATTGCGCCACGCAAACACTATCGCATGTGCGATCAGACGTTCGACAGGGTACCATCGAGAATGACCGCGCGCTGGTCGAGAACTGGAACGACGTTGTTGGCCGGGACCAGACTGTCAGGTCTTGGTAAGACTTGGCGATGAGCGGTCAGTTCGGCATCCCGCCCGCTTGGTGTCGGACTGCAGGTCTCGCCTCAGCCGGCCCCGCGCATAGACCCAGGTTTCGTGACCATCTATCCATCAGTTGGGCAGCGGCAGCTGGCCCTGGTTTGACCACGAGGTTGAGCTTGCACCCGGACTGACGACCAGCTCGTCCGCCTTTTCGGCTCTCGAAGGAATCGCCGACATCACTCATATTCGGACGTCCCCCACCCATGTTCTAAATCGGCTTTGGCCATACTTGTGCGCATGCTAAGCGTTGAAGCGCTAACGCTTCTGTTTATGGGACTTCGAAATAGCTTGCGGGAAATCATCGCTAGAATCCTTAACTTGCTTTGCCGCTCGAACGACGCGGTCGATGTACAATCAAAGTTTATCGATCTTGCGCCAACCGAGAAGGCAGACGAGGCAGGAGTATATTCCGATGCGCTCCTGTACGCGACGAGCAATCCCAGAGTTTCGAACATCGCTTTGACCGGGCCTTATGGCTCGGGAAAAAGCAGCATCATCAGGGCCTTCCTAAAAAAATACCGGCATCCAATTCTGCAGATATCGCTCGCCGCGTTCCTTCCTGAGGCAACCGCCTCCGGTGGCGCTGTGAGCAAACAGGAGATCGAGAGAAGCATCCTTCAACAGATGCTCTATGGCGCGGATGCGAACCAGCTGCCGCTCTCGCGATTTAAGCGAATTAGGTCGCCCAGTAGATGGTCGATCTTGCTTTCTCTGTACGTGATCCTTGGCGTCGTGGCCTGTTGGCATCTTTTCCAAAAACGCGATGACGTCATCAATGGCAGCTTCTTCCTGCCTCTTTCGATAAGTAACTGGCCCACTTTTCTGTGGTTTGCCGTGGGAGCATCGTTCCTCTGGCTGACGGTCTACCAATTCTACAAGGTCAGCTTCGGCCTGTCTCTCAAGAGTATTTCTCTAAAAGATATTGAGATCACACCTGTGGCGGTCAGCCAAGAATCGATTCTTAATCGGCATTTGGACGAGATTATATACTTCTTTCAGTCAACGAAGTATGTTCTCGTCATTATCGAAGATCTCGACAGGTTCAACAATTCCGAGATATTCATTACTCTCCGCGAGATAAATAGCCTCGTAAATGCGAATGCTGGCGTGAAGCGGACAATACGCTTCCTTTACGCATTACGCGATGACATGTTCGCCAACACGGACAGAACGAAGTTCTTTGAGTTCATCATCCCCGTCATACCAGTCATCAACAGCTCGAACTCGATCGATAAAGTCCTGGAGCAGGGGAAGCGGCTTTCGCTGGACAGTCGACTTGATCGCCAGTTTCTGCGTGAAGTTTCGCGATATCTGAACGACCTGAGGCTCATACAAAACATTTTCAATGAGTATGCCATCTATGTCGCTAATCTGGAGACTGATGGCGACAATGTGCTGGACGCAAACAAACTCCTAGCGGTTCTGATATATAAGAATGTATTCCCGAGTGACTTTGAGAGCCTTCATCGTGGCAAGGGCAATCTCGCGCAGATCCTTGGCAAGCATGATGAGTTTATCGCTCGCGGTGAGGCAGAATATAAGGCCGCTATTGAGCGCATCGAGCATGAGGCCGACGTTGCCGAACGGCAAATTCCAGCCGATCTGCTCGATCTCCGCCGAATTTATGCGATGGCGTTGTTTGAGAAACTACCTGCTCAGGCGTCCCACATCGGTCAGAATGGACAGACCCAGATTGAGATTAGCACACTCGCGAGAAGTGAAAATTTCGACCAGATCATCAGTAGCCAAACTATTACCTATCGTAATCTCAACGGGTATCACCAGACCATCAACATCTCGAGCTTGCAGTCCGAGGTCGATAGTCTGAGGACGTTTGCGCAGCGCAAGGAAGAGGTTGAGCAGCGGACTGCTGAGGCTAGGAGCTCTACCTCTAGAAGGCGGCGAGCGCTGCGGGAGAAGATCGCCGCTCTGCGCTCCGCTAAATTCAATGAGGTTATTCGACTGAATGTAAAAGAAATGAGCGATCTTTTTGGCGCGTTCGGCGAAAATGGCGAGCTGCCTCGCTTTCTAGTGATGGAAGGCTATATCGACGACACCTACTACCAGTATACATCGCTGTTCCATTCGGGTCGACTGTCGCCCAACGACAACAAATTTCTCATTCAGATACGCGGATTCATAAACCCGGACCCCAACTTCCTGATCGACAATGCGAAGGAAGTCGTGGCGGCGATGCGTGGCGAGGATTTCCGTCAGCACTACGTCCTCAACGTCAAGATCGTCGATTGCCTGCTGGGTGACGACGCCGCGTATGCGGACCAAGGGGCGAAGATGTTTGAGTATTTGGCTTCTGATTTCGAGGATTGCGGCGCCTTCTTCACTAGTTACTACGCAGCGGGAAAAGAAGTGCCCAAGTTGGTTGCAGGACTGCGAGCCGGGTGGCCAGGCTTCATTCCGGCTGTCCTTGCCAATCCCGGGCATCTCCCCCATGTTGGTCAGATAATCGCGCATTTGCCTGAGCCGGCCCTCAAAGCGCTGCCGGCCGCATATCCCGAGATTTCGCCATTCGTCTCCGAAAAGCTGGCTCAGATTCTCGCGCTCGGGACCAACATCGACCCGTCTCGTCTAAAGCCCCTTGGGATCGAGCTGGAAGACCTCAGAAGTATAGAAGGTTTTCCTGGAATTGCTCGCTTCCTTTTTGAAGAGGGTTCCTACACGCTCTCCGTTGAGAACCTAGAGTTCATTTTCCAAACTGTTCTAGGAGTTGACGATCTCGAGCCCTTGCGCACCCGGAATTACACGACGGTCACCGGAATCGGTAATGCGGTTCTGAGTTTAAGGATCGAGCGCGGCTTCGTTGACTATCTCAAGAACGTACTCCTGCGGCTTGAGGACAATTCGCGCGAGAGCGTGGCCACCATTCTGTCCATTATCGGTCGAGAGGATGCCGATTTTGACGATCTGAGTGCGTTCCTCGAAAGGCAGTCGGCTACCATCTCTTCCCTCGGCGATGTGCCAGTCCGTTTTCACTCACTCGTTTTCCAGTTGAGCAGAATTGAGCCTTCCTGGGAGAATTGCCTCGCCTTCATGGGCAGCGAGGCCTTCGATGCGGCAACTTTAACCGGTTTTCTGGAGACGAAGGCAGCGCTGGCGGCACTTCCGCAGCAGGCTATTCCCTCCGACGATAAGGCAGCCGCCCTGCGCCAGTTCCTGATCAACGACGACGCCCTGCAAGACGCAACGTATCGAATCTATGTCCAAAGGCTACCGAGGACCTTCATTAAATTTCCGAGTAATCTTGGCCCTGGTAAATTGCGGGTACTGATCGAGAAAGCGAGGGTCAATTTTACGAAAGAGAATGTGGACGCGCTTAGAGAGCAAATTGACCTCCGAGTCCTATTCGTGGTCGAAAACATTGATGCATATTTACAAGACGAGGCGACGTTCGCCCTCGAAGACGATTTCCGTGAGTTGCTCCTAGGCGAGAATATCGGTGACGCCCGTAAACTGGCGATCATCCGGTCAATGGATCTCACCTTGCTCGGTGGCCTGCAATCTCGGGCGGGCAAAGTGGGCGCGATCTTGGAGAGGACTGGGGCGGACGTGAGCGCTCTGGGTGTCGAAGCCGCGCGCGCGGTCATCCTGAACTCGGCACCGATCCCGGTCCAGATTTCATTGTTCAACAAGTGCCAGAAAGTCTTGGGCGACGGTGATGTACGCGAGATCCTCGCCGCCCTCCCGGAACCATTCTCCGAGATCAAGACCGGCTATCATAGCCCGAGGATCGACAAAACAGACATCAACGTTGAATTTGTGAAGTGGCTCGATGAGCGCAACATCATTTCGTCCTGGGGCGAAACGTTCTTTGGTGATGCGATTCGTATCAACCTCTACCGCCGTGACACCAGCTCCTAAGTTATGTGGACAAAGATTGACGAGGTGATGCGCTTCTGCGCGCGTCCAACGCAGCCCGCGAACGAACGGCAGCTCTTAGGATGAAGTAGGAGTGCAGCGAACGGCCGAGATTGGGCGGTGAGTTCAACTTGTCATCGCAACACCCTCTGCAACCTATCGGCCGGGGTCTCGAAGTCCAGGGTTTTTCGAGGTCGCTGATTAAGCTTCCGAGCGACGGCGTCGAGTTGATCCTGCGAGACGAGGGATAGGTTGGTGGTTCTTGGGAAGTACTGTCTGAGCAGGCCGTTGGTGTTCTCGTTGCTGCCGCGCTGCCAAGGACTGCGCGGATCGCAGAAGTAGACCTGTAGATCGGTTGCGACGGTGAAGCTCTTGTGACGAGCCATCTCCTTGCCTTGGTCCCAGGTCAAGGAGCGCCGCAACTCCTCGGGCAATGAGCCGATCTTCTGCGCGAGAGCGGCCACCACGGTCGCCGAGTCCCTTCTCGCCAACTTCACAAGCATCGTGAACCGGCTGTGCCGTTCGACGAGGGTGACGATGTTGGTGTCGTTTGCGCCAGCGAGCAGATCACCTTCCCAATGGCCTGGGATGGCGCGATCCTCGGCCTCGGCGGGACGCTCGCGGATGGAGACCATATCGAGGATTTGTCCTTGCCTGTTGATTGCCACTGAGAACTGACCCGGCAACCCAGGATATTTCCACCGAGAATTGACCCATGTTTGACCCTTACCCTGCGTTTTTTCAGCGGGGATTACGGAGTGATCGACATGGCATTATTGAGCGTGATCCGACGCTGGCATTATCGAGAACATCTATCGATCCGAGAGATTAGCCGTAGGACGGGCCTGTCTCGGAATACGGTGCGCAAATACCTGCGGGTGGACGAGGTGGAACCGAAGTTCAAGGTTCCAGAGCGGAATCGAACTGTAAGCTATGTATTTGATTTCAATCGGATAATATCAGTGTGGATATCGATCCGTACCCACAAAATTACCCAATCCAAAATCATACCGGTGGTTCGGTTCCGTTATCCACAGAAATTGCATCGCATGATGAGATAGATGCTATCATTTCACCAGCTCCCGCAACCTGATAGTGTTGGCGAAAGTCGCCCTTCGGGTCACCATGACGACGTTTCAGATACCCCATTTAGATGGACCCGTTGCCATCCGTTGGTTTAACGGGCTTAGGTTATACTGGCCCGAAGGTGAGGAGCGCATGCCTGAGCAGTTTGCAATCGGGGTCATCGGCTACGTTCTCGCGGTAAACTTGCTGGCGTACGCCTTCATGGCGTTCGATAAGGCTATGGCCAAGAACGGTTCCCAACGCATTTCAGAGTCGACGCTTCTTACACTCGCCATCATTGGCGGCAGCATCGGAACTGTGATCGCGCAAAAAACGATCCGGCACAAGACGCGCAAGGAGCCGTTCCGCTCCAGGCTCGCTCGCATCCTCCTGCTCCAAGTCCTCGCGGCAATCGCGATTGAAGTGGGATTGCTCTTTCCGGGATCGCGCGAAACGCTCTCGCAATTCCTCGCATTCTGAGGCGAATTCGGGGTCGAGAGCAGACGGTCCGGTGCTGGTGCGAACCAGCAGAAAGGTGCCATTCCGCTGGTGACGCCGTCTTGGCCGCAACGACGTTGCCTGCCGCTGCCTGAAAGCAGGCACTGGCACCGCGTTGGCAGCTTTTGCGCCTCAAAGCGACATTGAGGCTCAGGCCGGCATAAGAGCGGTTTTAACCTCACCTCGACCGATCAGCTTGGAAAAGCGACGATAGTCCGAATGCTCGAACCGCCAGCGGCCGGCGGAGATCGCAGGATGCACGCCAGCTTTCTGCGCCGCCTCCAATACTTCCTCAGTGCTGCTGTCCTTGTCGATCCGCTTCCATATGGCAGGAGGTATAAGAGCGTTGCGCGCAAACGAGTCCGCCTCCGCTTCTATGGTTTCCGAACTCGCCACATCCAGATCATCCAAAATGACCTGTCGATCAGGACCCAAGTGGCAGACCACGTGGGCAAATTCATGCAACAGCGTAAACCAAAAATTGTCCAAACGATCGTGGCGAAGGGTCAGCGCCAGCACCGGAACGCCATCGCCACGGCACATCGCCGCGCCGTCAAGAAACGTTCCCGGAAGGTGTTCCAATATTACAAATATTATCCCCATATGATTAAGTTCTGTTACGACGTGAGCACTCCAGTCAGGAAATGTGCTAACCATAGCAAGTTTTCTTGCCGACATCTGTGGATCTTTTATCTTATTCTTCTTGATAGAGATCTTTTCTGCAAGCGACAAGACGGTCGCACACCATGCCTCAAGCGCCGAAAAATCCGTCTTGGCGTTGGTTCTTTCAGTTCTGGTCTTGCGCAACATAGCGACTGCCGGAGTAGAAGCTTTCGAGCGCGATAGAAAGTCAGCAAAATTCTCTTTCTCTTTCATTACGCCAAGCTTCCGGAGCTTCCCCTCCGCTGCAATTGAGGTGCTCGAGTTACCCGTAGCAGGCTCGTGTTTGAACGACCCTATCAGCGAAGTCACTGGAACGCCCAAGTGCTGGTGCAGTGCTCTGATTTGGTCAACCGTTGGTTGTCTCTGGCCGTTGAGTATCTCGGATACCCGCGATTTACTTCCGAGATATGGGATCAGATCACGTTGTGACAGTCCTGTCTGTGCCATGCGAAACTTGATCGCCTCAGCAGGCGTGGCTACCTCGACGGGATGCTGTGATCGCTCCCATCGTTCGATGACGGCTTGCAGCACTTCGAGCTCGTCGCGATCCTTTGGGCTGTTATGCCCGAACAGCGCCGCGGCACGCTTGAGTGCCGATTGGTGGTCCTCGTTCGTGCGTATAGGTCGAACCGTCATGTCACCTTGCTCCCTGTTTTATCTGTGGCGCGCGCCCCACTCTAGTCGCGCCCGCATATTCAATGAGAACCATCTGCGCCCCGCAGTCAGCGAGGAGATCGACCCGATAGTCACCGTTGAGTTGGATTCGGACCGTGATGCCGTCAATGACGGCTAACGGGTAGAACTCAGCGATGTCAGCCATCGAGCGCCACGACCCTGCCTCGAGCTCAGCAACCAAGGCCTGTACGGCTCCATCAAGGCCGTCACGGGCACGACGGGCAAGTTCGTGCAACCTCGATATCCCCATCAGCTTCATGGCTAATCGCGACTCCAGCACAAAATAGTTCCCGAATGTGGGACGATTCTTGCGCTCGACCTCGCGCCGTGCCATATAAGAATCAGCGTTCCCAGAAGTGGGAATAACACGCAGAAGAGCCGGGACCAAGGGATTTTGCTCCGGACATTCGCAGGCGCACATACGAAAGGATTGAAAATGGCAAATCCCAATGCAGACACCGTCGAAATTTTCGTCAACACCCAACCACATCACGTGTCAAAAGGGGAAATCTCCCATGCCGACTTGGTGAAGATTGCCTACGGCGTTGTTGGCGAAGAGGTGCGCGGGTACTCAGTCACCTATGAGCGAGGCCCCAATCCCGACAAGCCGGATGACGTTCTTCCCTTCGGTGGGAGCATCAAGGTGAAGAAGGATATGCGCTTCGATGTCTTCCCCACTGGTCGCTCCTGATGGAAGCCTGGCGCGCCTTGAAGTCAAGGGGCGCCACTTCGCCATTCGTGCAAATTATCTCGTCATGGCCGTTCCTTATCTGAACTGCCGGGGCGAGCTTCGTCGCGGGTTTATCGCAGACCCGTTGAACCTCACGAATGAAACAGAGATAGGCATACCGGCCAATCACCAGATGTACTTTCTCGGGGAGGATCCGTGCGGGCTCGATGGCCAATCGCTCCTCAGCATTCTTGGAGGCGGCGAGAACAGGACGCTGATTTTCGACGATAATTATTCGAGCTATTATTATTCTCATAAGATCGCGAATGCACCGGGCCAGATGCGCGACTATGGGTCCCTATTCGAGAAATTCGAGCAATATTATCAAGTGATCTCGGGGCCGGCGGTGTACAAATTTCCGGAAGCGGATCAGTTGTTTCTCGACGTCGATTTCGGCGCCGACATCCAAAGTCCTTTCAACTTTCCTGACACGCATTCCTCCCACGCCGAGCTCCACGAACTCAATCGCCGGATTTCCCATGTAAATGTCGGCATCGTCGGCCTCGGCGGTACGGGCTCCTATGTGCTCGATTTCCTATCAAAGAGCCCGGTCAAAGGGTTGAAGCTCTTCGACGACGACGAATACGTGGTTAAAAACTCGTACAGATCGCCCGGAACGACTCGATTTGAGGATTTCAAAAAGAACAAGGTCGATCTTTACGTCGAGCGATATTCAAGTTTTCGAACGGGCGTGACAGGCCAGGCTATCCGCGTGAGCCAAGACATGCCGGGTGCAATTCAGGACTGCGACTTCGTCTTCCTTTGTGTCGACAAGGGCAACAGTCGTGCGAAGGTCGTCGAGCTTCTGAATGGCCTCGGCAAACCGTTCATCGACGTCGGAATGGGACTGACGCGAACCGATGGACCCCTCAACGGCAGGGTCCGCGCGACGCTCGTCGACGACGACACCCGATCGGCCGTGCTCGCCGCATCCATCCTGCCGATGGTCGACGACGCCGACCATGAATATCAAACGAACATCCAGATCGCGGAGCTCAACGCCCTCAATGCCGCCATCGCGGTCATGCTGTTTAAGAAGAGGTTCGGTTATTATGCCGACACCGACCCCGGCTATAATTTGCTGATGAATTTGGACCGCCTGAAGATTTTCCGAGAGACACTGGCATGATCCACCGAACGGATGCTTTAGACTTGGTTCCCTGCGAGCGATTTCCCGACGAGGTCACGCCGGGTAAATTCTACTATAGCGATGAGTTTCGGTCTTCGGTTCACCTTTGCGCCTGCGGATGCGGATCGAGAGTCGTCCTGCCGATCAAGCCGGCAGGTTGGCAGCTCATGCAAAACGCAAGGTCGTTCACAATATCGCCCTCGGTCGGCAACCGGGAGCTCGCCTGTCGTTCGCACTATCTGATCGAAGGTGGGCGCATCATTTGGCTACCCCCGATGTCCGACCGCGAGGTTCAGGCAAGTCGCGCGCGGGACGAGCAGCATATCGAGAAAATGCACGTCGTCACATTCTGGCAACGGGTCCGGAATGTTCTGCGCTGGCTCCTCGGAAGGCGCTAGGCCGACTTCGGCACGGCCATCAGGCGTGGTTTAGAACTTTGGGCAGGATGCGCTCGACAGACGCCATGTACCCCTTCTCGAGAGGGTGCTGTTGGGCCGTGTAGCAGACCGGCGCTCACCTTTTGATCGCGGCGACGTGTGACAGGACGCGAGCGAATGTATATAGACAAGGCAGCGCGCGGCCGCCGATCGAAGTGCGAGCGAACAGGCGGTGGCGATGGATGACGACGACAGTGCTAGCGGCAAGCTCCCCGGCGACAAGCTCTCGAAAATTGCGCGCGGCGAGCCGCTGACGGCTGCCGAAGAGATCGCACGCGGCGCGCGTGAGCGCGCGACCGAGCGCCTCGCCCGCGAGTATCTGGAATCGCCGTCGGTCAAAATGGCGCGGGAGCTTTACTTTTCCCCTGCGGCAAAGCTGGCCCGCGATTACGCCAATTCGCCTGCGCAGCAGGTAGCGCTCGGGCTTAGCCCGGCCTTTGGAGCGGCCGAGATCGTGCGCATGGAAGCGATGCGCACTCTACTCGAACCATCCACGGCGCTGGCCGCGAAACTCAATGCGATCCAGCCATTGGCAATCGACCATGCCAAGCTTGCCTTGATCGGCGCAATCATGCCGTCGATTGATCCCAAGGTGATTGCGGCGATCCAGGGCGTGCAGCCGCTCAAGATCGACCCGTTGTTGGCGAGCACCGTCAGCCAGGCGCAGCGGACATTCGAAGAGGCAATGCGACCGCTCGGCGGCATCGGATCGGCGATCAAGCAGCTCGAAGAGCAGCAGCGTGCTGTCCAGAAATCGCTATTCGCCTCGCTTGCCGGACCGTTCGGTGACATCGCCAAGACCTCGCAATGGGCGAGCACGCTCGGCAGGATCGATACCCCCGATATCACCAAGCTGCTCGGCGGGGGCCTTGGCACGGCTGTCGGCGACATGCGCGACGCGATCGCTAAGAACTTCGTCGGTTCGGCCGCGATCGATCAGGCCAAGATGAGCGCAATGCTTGGGCTGACCGCCCGGTTCGAAGCCGATTTCGCGGCGACCCAACTCAAGATGTCGGCGCTCGCCGGCATTGGCGAAGTATTCGACCGGCGCAGCCATTTCCAGATCGACGCCTATCATTCGCTCTTCGGCGAGTGGCGCACGCGCGTCGATCTGCCGGAAAATTCTGGCGCGACGGGCGTGTGCGCAAGCGCATGTATCGCGAGGCCGAAGTCGATGAAGGGCTGGTTGTCGCCCAGCCTGGCATGGCGCTCGAGATCATGATCGAGAGCGGGCTGACCGTCGGGCTTCGCTCGGAAGCCAATGCCGTGGCGGTCGTGACGCTTGGCGAAGTATCGATGACCGTGCGGTCACGCGGCACCAGCAAGGATGCCTATGTGTTGGTCGGGCGGTTCGAGCAAGAACTGCGCGCTTATGTCGAGCGCAAGCTCGAAGAGCGCTTCGGACCGGACTGGTTCAAGCTGCGCGCGTCGAACCTGATCGGCAAGGCGAAGGAGATTCGCAAGGTGGCGATGGCGCGCGGTGAAGCGGTCGCACCGCTAGTCAATTTTACCGAACTGGGTGAACTGTCGGGGATCATCCAGAGCACGAAAAACTGGGATGAAGTGTTCGGCTATGTATTCGTCGACAAGACCGAATTCGACCATGACATGCAGAAGCTGATCGCAGTCCGGCGTCCGACGATGCACATGCGCCGGATCGACGGCGTGCGCCTTGTCGAAGTGATCTGCGTGATGCAGCGGCTGTCCGAGCAGATGGCGGACGATGGGGCGTGGAAGCTCGCGGCCGAGTCCGATCGCTAGGCAAGCCGCGCGGAAACCTGCCCCCACGTTTGGTGGGCAATGGGGAGCGAGGCAAGCAGAGCAGACCCAGGCAATGCGTCGACTGTCGGCGCAGAGGTTGCGTCAGGATCGGGTGTTAGGCTAAGCGCTTGCGCTATCTGCCGCGTCTCCTTGGGGGACGACGAACCAGAAGCACTGCTTCGTATGGAACGTCCCAGCGGTCCGTACAACGGGCAAAGACTACTATATGGTCTACCCGTTCATCCTCCGTCGCCTCGGCGGCCAATCCCTCCATGGTCTTGCGCGACTCCCCACGTAGCGCCTCGGGAAATGCATAGAAAATCATGGCCTGCTGCCGGTTTCGTGGACACCGAGATAAGGTGCCTGGCGAAGGACTATCCCATGGTCGCTCCGAACTATTCGGCCGCCCGATCAGCGCTGGCAAAATCGTTAGGTTTGGGAAGGAAGGCCGCTCCGGCCAAGAAACCTTCCTAAAGCGTAAAGCGAAAGCCTGATCTCAAATTGTGCGAAACGCTCGCTGGGACCGGCGGCAACGCGGTCAGGATCAAGAACCTAGCTGCTCCAAAACGACACTAAGCGCTAACCTTTGTCCAGTGTGGAAGATGATTGCCTTCTTGGTTTCTCAGACGCGCCGGCGCCCGGCAGACCTTCCTTTCTGGCCTTGGCAAACGCCCGATCGCCTTCCAGGAACCCGACCAGCATAAAGGGGATCAGTTCCGCCACCGTTTCGGACTCGCCATAGGTCTCACGGTAAAGTGCGGCATAGTCGTTGAGTGCTTGGCTCAAGTCGGCGGCAACGGTGATGGTGATCTTCGAAGGTGTCCGGTCCGGAAGTTTTCCGAGTTTTAGGTTAGCCATGAAGTCCTCCTGTTCACCCCGTGTATGGCCGCAACACGAGGTCCTTGTGCACGATGACGCGCAACGGCCAACCAGGGCGGACGGTGATCGTGGGTTGGACGTTCAGGTTCTTTTCAGTGATCCGTTGGCCGGCTTGGCTGACGTTCTGCTGGGTGGATTCACGAATCGCCTTGACTAAGTCGCTTTCGTTTTCCCCAAAGGTCAACTCGGTACCAACCCCCAGCAATGTGGCCACGGCGATGCCCTTGATCAGCTGCCAAGTATGGAAATCCACCTTGTCCTCGAGCCCGGCATAGCCGGCCGCGTCGGTCACGGGCAGATTGTCGATTTCGATCGATGAGCCGTCCGGCATCACAATGCGTTGCCACACCAACAGAGCGCGCCTTTGGCCAAAGGCTACAACGCTATCGTAGGTGCCGAACAGCCGTGAGCCCTGCGGGATGAGCAGGATGCTGCCGGTGACGCTGTCGCGCACATTCTCGGTAACCTGCGCGACGACGAGGCCGGGCAAGTCGGAATTGATGCCGGTGATCAGGCTTGCCGCAATCACGCTGCCGGCCATGATCTGATAGGGCGAAGCCGGCGTCTGCAGCGCATGCGGATTGTAGATCCCGCCGGTGTTCCGTTGATCGATAAAATCGAGCTTGCGCTGTTGGTTGTTCTGGTCGCCCTCGGCCGGCGCGACGGAAGCTCGCGTGCCTTCGGTATCTGGCTGCTGAGGCGCCGTCTCGAAAGGTGAACGTCCGCCCTGCCCATTGCTAAGAGCTTCCGTTTGCTGGAGTCGGTTTTCGATGCGGAACAGGACTTGCGACTCGCGCGCTTCAATGGCTTGTTGTGCAAGCCGCTGCGCCTCGGCGGAAACGTCTTGCCCGGGCGCGATGCCAAGCTGGCGCTGGTGCTCGAGAATAGGACGGCCGAGATCCCCGGGCAGCGGCGGTCCAAGCACCGGAGCCTTTGGCTTAATCCCGGAATAGTCTTTAGGCAGCGCTTCGAGTCCCTCGGCGGTCGGCTTGCGGTCGGTGCTGTAAAGCTCTTCGGCCTGCTGCTTCAGGCGCAACGCAGGCCCCTGCAGCGCCATCATCGTGACGCCAAAAACGGCGCCGGAACCAACAGCAGCGATCGCGACGATTATGCCGCGCCTGAACCGCACCGCTCGGCGGGGCGAGGCTCGCAGCTGCAGCTGTTCGGGATTGAGCTTCGGCGGAGCATTCGGATGGGAAGTATCGGTCATGAGCCTCCCCTCACCTGCCAAAACGCGAAAACAGCGAAACCCGCCGCGGCGGTTGCCGACCGTCGGTTCTCGTAATGCGCACCACCTGCTGCTGTTTGGTGCCCAGCCTTAGCTCGGCCGCAGCAAAGAGGCGATCGACGATGTAGTAGTTGCCGTGCATCCGATAGTTGACGAGCTGGTTGTCCCCGTCAGCACCGACGATGAAGAGCGGTGGCGCCTCGCCCTGATCGATGCGCTTCGGGAGCTCTATGTAGACCTTGCTGCCATCATCGAAGGCGCGCGTCGGTCTCCACGGCGGCGTGTCGCCGGTGATCGAATAGCGGAAGCGGATGTTTTCGAGTGCTACGTTCGAGGCCGCGGGCATTTCAGCCTCTGCCTGAGCGTTGCGCCGCCGAAGCGCCACGAGTTGGTCTTCGCTGTAAGTCCAGGAGAGCGCCGCCATGGCAGTTTTCTCAGTGCTTTGAAGCTGCAGGTGATAGGATCGCCTGTCCGTCGTGATGACCAGATTGGTGGCAAGCCCCGGCGCGAATGGCTTCACCAACACATGAGTGCGCTGGTCATCGCCTGAGCCACTAACGGTGTCACCGATCACCCAACGGACCGTATCGCCGGCTGAGACCGAGGTCAGCTTCTCGCCCCGCTGCAATGAGATATCGGTGACGCGCTCCGGCGCGGCGTAGAGCTGGTAGAGCGCGCCGTCGGCAAAGGGGTAAACCTGCACCGCATTGACATAGCCAAACTTGGTGGGTTGTTGCGTCGCCGCCTTGTTGGCATCGGCGACCTGTTCTTCCGGCGAGCGCTTATCTGGGGCGGGCTTGCCGGGTGCGGGCATCAACTGACCAGGCAACGGTAACGGTTTCGGCACTTCCACGACCTTGACCGGCTTCTCCGGCGCCTTCTCGATCGCGGCTGGTTTGAAGTCCTCGTGGTCATAGGAAATCTGAGGCGGCGGCACTGGCTTCGAGGCACAGGCCGAAAGAACCGCAGCAGACGCCGACAGGATCAAGGCAGCACGAAGCAATGGGGCTCTATTTGTCATTGGCGGGCTCCTTAGGGGAAACGGGGGTTGGCGCGGCGCTGTCGAGCTCGCGCGACCAGTCGATGGCGTTGATGAAGACGCCGAGCGGGTTCTTGCGCAGCTGCTCGGTTGTCCTAGGCGGGCGGATGAGGATGGTGAGGATCCCGATCCAGCGCGTCGTGCTGGCGAGGCTGCCGCGCTCGAACACCTGCTCGGTCCATTTGACCTGGAACGAGCTGTCGGAAGCCCTGACCACGCTGGTCACCTGCACTGACACGCTGCGCGTGCCGATTTGGCCGAAAGGGTCGTTCGCCTTGGCATATTCGTTGAGGAAGAGCGCCGCTCTGTCGGTGGCAAAGTCGTAGGCCGACAGCCAATTCTGCCGCACCAGAACCGCATCGGTGGAAACCGAACGAACATTCTGGATGAAGCGGCTGAGATGCCAGGCGATCTGGGCATCGTCGGGCTGGTAGTTTTGGACTGCCGGCGCGACCGCGTGCGCCTCGCCAAAGCGGTCGACCTCGACGACATAAGGCACGACGCGGCCCTGCATCGACTGCCACAGAAGCCCACCGGAAAGCCCCGTCGTCAGAGCCAGGCAGCCAAAGGCCATGAAGCGCCAGTTCTTGGCCTGGACGCGCGCCGTGCCGATGCGCTCATCCCAGAGTTGGCTGGCCTTCTGGTAGGGTGTTACGGGTTCGGGCGTCTTTCCATAACGCTGAACGGGTCGCTTGAAGAGCATCTAGTCTTCCTTGTCATTGAGGGAGGGATTGGCGCCGCTTCCGCCCCGATCTCCATCGCGCACCGCCTGCGTGGCAGCATTGCGATGGGCGCGTGCGGTCTGTTCGGAACGCAGACGCCTTGCCCAGACCGGCGCGGGGTCAGAGGCTGCAGCGGGCGAGGTTCCTGTCTTTGACGCGGTCGGCATGCCGCCGGTCGCGGTCCAGCCGGCATCGCGACCGGCGTCGGCACTACGGCGGAATGGTTCTGCTGCGGATCGCATTCCCCGCATCGCGGCGCCGCTAGCGGCACTCGCAACCCCATGCAGCCCAGCAGCTACCCCGGACAGCCCGGACTCGGGCGATGTCGCGCGCCCCGTCTGCCAAGCGACGGTGGCAGCGGACCCCATGGCGGCGCCGGCACGGACTGCGGCGAGGCCGCCGCCTGTTGCCATGCGCGCGCCGGCAAACGCAGCGCCTCCGGCAACGAGCGTTGATCCAGCTGCGGCCGCCGTTGTTCCAAGTGCCGCGCCGGCGCCAAGCTGCGGCGCGCCGGAAACAAGACCCGAGGCAATCCCGGGGCCGAAAATGCCGAGCCCAAGCAGCGCCAGCGCACCCAGTACCTGAGACATGGCCGCCGCCAGGTCCGGCTCCTGGCCCTGCAGGGCGGAAGCGAACTCGCCAAAGAGCGTGGAGCCGATGCCGACGATGACGGCAAGCACCATCACCTTGATGCCCGACGAAATCACATTGCCGAGCACGCGCTCGGCCAGAAACGCCGAGCGGTTCCAGAGCGCGAAGGGCACCAGGACGAAGCCGGCCAGCGTGGTGAGCTTGAACTCGAGGATGGTGATGAAGAGCTGGATGGAAAGAATGAAGAAGGCGATGAGGACCAGGAACCAGGCCAGAAGCAGCACGAAGATGGTGAGCGCGTTACCGAAGATCTCGGGGAAGCCTACTAGCTGGCTCGCTTGATTGAGGAGCGGCCAGGCGCCCTCGAAGCCGGCCGCGGCAATGCGGCCTGGCCGCAGGAGACTGTCGGCGGACAGGTTGCCGGCCGATGCGTTGATGCCGAGACCGGCAAAGGAGCGGTAAATTATGTCGGCGAGGTTCTTGAAATTGTTCAGGACGAAGGCGAAGGCGCCGACATAGAGCACTTTGCGAATAAGCCGGCCAAGAATGTTGGGCTCGCCGCCGAACGCCCAGACCAAGCCCGCGAGCGTGATGTCAATGCCGATCAGAATGGTGGTGAGAAAGGCGACGTCGCCCGAAAGCAGACCGAACCCACTGTCAATGTAGCGGGTAAAGGTCTCCATGAAGCGATCGATGACTCCGAGGTCGTTCATGTCGCCGCCTTCCTCGTTGTCTTTAAGAACTGCCGCTCAGTTGCCGGGATAAGCCGTGCCGGTGCCCAGGAAACGCTTCGTCGTCTCGCGAGCGGCTTCCTCGGACTGCGCCTTGCGCGCCGCATCCTCGGCTTCGGCCCGGAACTGGGTCGCAAGCAGCGTCTGGATCTGCATCTGCTGCTTGGTCGAAAGCGCGATCAGCTGATTGGTAGCCTGGCTTGCCTCGAGGGCACCTGCCGCGCCCTGACTGCGATTGACGAGATCGGTAAGCAGGTCGCCATCGGCCTGCACGTTCTCGACGATCTGCGACTGCGCGCTCATCGTCTGGCGGAACGCCTGCATGGCGCTCTGCCAGCGCTCGCGCGCGGCGCTCGCCACATCGCTGACCTTGATGGTGGCGTCGTAGCTTTCCGGATATTGCTGGCGCCACTGGTCCTGCAGCTTGTCAAGATCGAAGCTCAGGCCGCTCGCCTGGGTCATCAGACCGTCAATCCGTTGGAGCGAGCCGGTCAGCTGGCCCACGGAAGAGAAATCCAGGCGCTGAAGGTTGCGCGCCATGTTCTGCAGCATGGTCGCCTGGTTCTGAAGCGACTGGATTTGGTTGTTGATCTGCTCCAATGCGCGTGCTGCCGACAGCACATTCTGCGTATAGTTGGACGGGTCAAACACGATAAGCGCATAGGCCGGCTGGACGTAGTCAGCCATCGGTTTGGCGATCAGGGAAACGGTGACCAGGCTAGTAAAAAGGCGGCGTCCGATCATGACGATTGCTCCTTGTTAGGTTGAGGAAATTGCTGGAGAAGCTCGGCAGCCCAATCCAGCCCGCGCGCACTGAAGAAACGGGCGGCAAAGCTGCCCTGCCCTTCTTCGGAAAGAATATTGTCGATCAGGGTCTGCGCGGCCGGGTCGGAGGCGCCGCAAAGCGCAAGAGCGATCGGGCCTAGCCCGAGCTCGAAGAGGCGATTGCCGCGGCGCGACTGCAGATAGTAGTGGCGCTTCGGCGTGGCGCGGGCGATCAATTCGATCTGTCGCTCATTAAGACCGAAGCGCTCATAGGCTGCCCGTGCCTGCGGCTCCACCGCACGATCATTGGGGAGAAAAATGCGCTGCGGGCAGCTCTCGATGATTGCGGGTGCGATAGAAGAGCCGGCGATGTCGGCAAGCGACTGCGTCGCGAAGATGACGGAGACGTTTTTCTTACGCAGCACCTTCAGCCATTCGCGGATGCGGGCGGCAAAGAGCGGGTTGTCGAGATAGACCCAGGCCTCGTCGAGCATGAGCAGCGTCGGCCGCCCGTCAAACCGGTCCTCAAGACGATGGAACAGATAGGTGAGCACAGGCAGCACAGCCCCTTGGCTGTCCATCAGCTCCTGGGTCTCGAAACACTGCACACCCGAGATGGCCAGCCGGTCGTCATCGGCATCGAGCAGCCGGCCGAATGGACCGTCGAGCGTGTAGGGCATCAACGCCGATTTGAGCGCATTGGACTGAAGCAAGACCGACAGGCCAGTCAGCGTGCGTTCCTGCGCCGGCGCGGTGGCGAGGCTGGTGAGCGCCGACCAGATTGCCTCCTTCACCTCCGGGGTGACGGTGACATTCTCGTGGGCAATGAGGCCGGCGATCCATTCGGCTGCCCAGCCACGGGTTGCCTGGTCGTCGATGTTGCGTAGCGGCTGAAAGGCAAGCGCACCATCCGCACCCAGCGGATGGTGGTCGCCGCCCATGGCAAGCGTGGCGACGCGGGCCGAATTGCCTTTGTCGAAGACATAGATTTGCGCGCCAGCGTAGCGTCGGAACTGCAAGGCGATCAGGGCAAGCAGCACCGACTTGCCGGCACCGGTCGGCCCGACAATCAGCATGTGGCCGACATCGCCGATATGGGTCGAAAGCCGAAACGGCGTCGACCCGCTGGTTTCGGCGAAAAGAAGCGGCGGAGCGTGATCGCCGGTGACCTCAGCAAGATGCTCGTTCTCCGCTGGACCTGCCCACACGGATGACAGCGGGATGAGATGGGCAAGGTTAAGCGTGTGAACGAGCGGCTGGCGAACGTTGGCGTAGACATGACCCGGCAATGAACCAAGCCACGCTTCGACGGCATTGATGCTTTCGCGAATGGTGGTGAAGCCGAGCCCGTTGACGATCCGCTCGACGGCGCGAAGCTTTTCCGCGGCGGCTTCACGGTTCTGATCCCACACCGTCACCGTTGTGGTGAGATAGCCGAAGCCGACATGATCGCCGCCCAATGCCTGCAGTGCTGCATCGGCATCGAGCGCCTTGTTGTCGGCGTCGCTGTCGACGAGAGGCACCGGTTCGTTGGTCACCACCTCGCGCAGGATAGCCGCGATCGATTTGCGCTTGGCAAACCACTGCCGGCGGAGCCGAGTCAGCGTCTTCGTGGCTTCCGGCTTGTCGAGAGGAATGAAGCGCGTCATCCACCGATAGGCGAAATCTTGGTGATTGAGCGCATCGAGAATCCCTGGCCGGGTGAGGTTGGGAAAGCCGAGAACGGTGAGCGTGCGCAGATGCTGCTCGCCTAGCATCGGCTCCAAGCCGCCTGTGAGCGGCTCATCGACAAGGACAGCGTCAAGATACATTGGGGTTTCCGGCACGGCGACCGGATGACGGCGGGTCGAGATCGTGCCGTGCAGGTACGTCAGGGTCTCGGCATCGTCGAGCGCGCGCACCTCGGGCACGAATGCCGAAAGAAGATCGAGAACGCGGTCAGTCTCGTCTCGGAACCGGGCAAGCTCCTGGCACCAGTCTCTTTCCCCTCCCAAGTCATGCGAGTCGACGAGAGCACTTTCCGCGCGCGCCTGGCCATCCGGTGGCGGCATGAAGACCAAGGTCAGATGATAGACGCTCTCGAAATGCGCGACCTTGCCCTCGAAGGCGCCGCGCCGTTCCTCGTCCACGAGCCAAGAGGCGGCGTCGGGAAACATCGAGCTCGGATAGCCCAGCGCTACAACGCGCTCGGCCTCGAAGAACAGCGCCCAGCCAGAGTCCAGCCTCCTCAGCGCATTGTTTGCCCGGGCGCAAACGCCGATGAGCTCAGCTTCCGTCGCGCTTTCAAGGTCGGGGCCACGAAACCGCAACGTCCGCTGAAAGCTGCCGTCCTTGTTGAGGACGATCCCAGGCGCAACCAGTGCTGCCCAGGGAAGATGGTCGGCAAGCCGGTCGGCTTTGCCGCGGTATTCAGAAATATTCAACATTCGAGCCAGCCCTTCTGGCGAAGATGGCGGACAAGCACGCTGGCAAAGTCCGGGTCGCGCCGTGCGGCAAAAACCGCGAGCGTGTGTCCGGCCACCCAAACCACCAGACCGCCAATCCACTGCTGCAGGCCAAGGCCGACTGCGGCCGCCACCGTGCCGTTGAGGATCGCCAGCGCCCGCGGCGCACCGCCGAGCAGGATCGGCTGAGTCAGAGCCCGGTAGACGGGCACCTCCAATCCTTCGATATGCTGCTCTCCGACGGCCATCAGACGAGCGCCCCGCCACCAAAGGAGAAGAAGGAGAGAAAGAAGCTCGAAGCCGCGAAGGCGATCGACAGGCCAAAGACGATCTGGATGAGCCGGCGGAAACCGCCGGCCGTGTCGCCGAAGGCAAGGGTGAGGCCAGTGGTTATGATGATGATCACGGCAACGATCTTGGCCACCGGCCCCTGCACCGATTCCAGGATCTGCTGAAGCGGCTGTTCCCAGGGCATGCCGGAGCCGGCAGCGTGAGCCTGGGCCGTGAGAAGAAGCGCGACGGCGGCGGACGAGAGAAAGCGAATTTTCCTGGGCATGAGACGACCTTTCAAAGCTGCTGGAGTTGCGGAAGGATGAGCGGGGTGACGGCGTAATCGCCGCTGCCGTCGAGACCCGTGACCTCGGCGATCGCGTCAACGCGGCGCGCGGGCCCTCTTCCGGCAATAAAGATGACCAAGTCGACGGCATCGGCGATCAGCCGGCGGGGAACGGTGACAACGGCTTCCTGGGCGAGCTGCTCAATACGATAGAGTGCGGAGCGTGCCGAATTGGCGTGAACCGTGGCAATGCCGCCGGGATGTCCGGTGTTCCATGCCTTCAGCATGTCGAGGGCTTCCGCGCCCCGCACTTCGCCGACGATGATGCGGTCGGGTCTAAGCCGCAGTGTCGAGCGCACGAGATCACCAAGCGTGACCGACCCCCGCCTCGTCCTCAAGGCAACACAGTCCTCGGCTGCGCATTGCAGCTCGCGGGTGTCCTCAATTAGGATCACCCGCTCATCGCATTCGGCGACTTCTGCCAACAGCGCATTCGCAAGCGTGGTCTTGCCCGACGACGTGCCGCCGGCGACCAGGATGTTACGCCGCTCACGGACCGCCTTCCTCAGCGCATCGGCCTGCAGCGGGAGGATGATGCGATCGGCGACATAGTTGGCCAGCGTGTAGAGTTTTGCTGCCGGCTTGCGGATGGCAAAGCATGGCGCCAAGACGATTGGCGGTAACAGGCCCTCGAAACGCTCGCCTGAGGGTAGTTCGGCACTGACGATTGGGTTGTCCGCATGCGCCTCGGCGCGCACGTGAGAGGCAACGAGGCGGACGATGCGTTCGGCCTCGGAAGGATGCATATGCACGCCGGTATCGACCCGGCCTTCTCCCAACCGGTCGAGCCGCAGCGCGCCATCGGGGTTGACCATCACCTCGATGACGGTCGGATCGGCAAGGGCCTCGGTGATCGCGGGGCCCATGGCTGTGCGCAGCATGGCGCGGCGGCGGTGGTCGGCTGCGGGATGAGAGCTCATCCTTCGCCTCCATTGCCATTGCCGTTGCCAAGCAAGCGCTTCCCGGAGGCGATCTGGCGACCGACCTGCTCGACGAATTTGTCAAAGCGCTCTTGGGCAATCGCCTGTGTCGCCCGATCCGGGACCGGCGTGTGGGCATGAAGCGTAATCGAAAAGCGTATGAAGAGCGCCAGGCTCTCCAGGATCACCTCGACATCGGTTCGGATATGGTCGAGGTCGCGGGAATGACGGTCGAGCCGCCTGCCGTAGCGCTGGTCGAGTTCGTTCTCGCCACGCCGCTCGATGAAGGCCTCGACCGCTTTCGCGACGATCGCCGATTTTGTGGTCGACGGGTTGCGACTGAGGGTTTCCAGCTTCGCGCTTAACGCGGGTTCGAGCAGAAACTGGTGGCGAATGCGATGGGGCTTCATGGGGCTCGTTCCGACTGGCCGGCGCTGATGCGCCGGCGGCGGCAACGAACATCGTCGAGATCCGCAAAATCGCTTATGGGCGTTATCTACGCCGAGATACGCCTGAGCTGCGGAAGCGCTTAGAAGCCGGGGATGATGTCCTTGTCGTCGCCCCTTCCCTCGTTGATACCGTAGGCGCTAGACGCGGTGGAAACCCGGTCCATGACGCGCTTGTCGGCGAGTGCCTCGGCGTCATCGTCCGCCAGATTGAAGAGGTCGTCTTGATCTGGCTCCTGAGAGACGACGACGTGTTCTTCAGGCAGGCCTGGATGACGCTGCTGTTGCACGCCGCCCTCTTCTTCGATTGCCGCGCTGGCGGTTTCGGCATCGGCAGCGAGACGGCGGTCAACACTGCGGACCTGTCCGCTCCAACCGTCCGGGCGCGACGCAGGACAATCCGCGTAAAGACCGTCCCGCAGCACCGGCGCTGGCAGCACCCGTTCGGTGAAATTCGGATCCTGGTAATAGCGCAACTTCTGGGCGCGGATCGGCGGCAACCCGGAAACAAGGATTAATTCGTCAGCTTGCGGCAACTGCATCACTTCGCCAGGCGTCAGCAGCGGGCGAGCAGTCTCCTGGCGACTGACCATGACGTGCGAAAGCCAGGGAGCCAGCCGGTGGCCGGCGTAGTTGCGCATGGACCTGAGTTCCGTCGCCGTACCGAGCGCATCCGATATGCGTTTGGCCGTGCGCTCGTCGTTGGAGGAAAAGGCAATGCGCACATGGCAATTGTCGAGAATGGCGTTGTTCTCGCCATAGGCTTTGGAGATCTGGTTCAAGGATTGCGCGATCAGATAGGCGCGGATGCCGTAACCCGCCATGAAGGCGAGCGCGGTCTCGAAGAAGTCGAGGCGACCAAGAGCCGGAAATTCGTCTAGCATCATGAGCAGTTGGTACTTGCGGCTTTTCTTCGGGTCACCTTCCAGCCGCTCCGTCAGTCGCCTGCCGATCTGATTGAGCACCAGTCGCACCAGTGGCTTGGTGCGCGAAATATCCGATGGCGGCACCACTAGATAGAGCGACATCGGTCGTTCCGCATCCATGAGGTCGGCAATGCGCCAGTCGCAGGCCGATGTTGCCGAGGCAACCGTCGGATCACGATAGAGCCCGAGAAACGACATTGCGGTCGAGAGAACGCCAGAACGCTCGTTCTCTGACTTGTTCAGCACCTCGCGAGCCGCCGAGGCCACGACGGGATGGACCCGAGGTGTGTCCGCCGTGCCGAGGTGGTTGGTGGTCATCATCCGCAGCAGTGTCGCGGTAAACGAGCGTTGCGGATCCGACAGGAAAGTGGCGACGCGCGCGAGCGTCTTTTCTTCTTCCGCGTAGAGCACGTGCAAGATGGCCCCGACCAAGAGTGAATGACTAGTCTTCTCCCAATGATTCCGCCGCTCCAGCGCGCCTTCCGGATCGACGAGAATGTCCGCGATGTTCTGAACGTCGCGGACCTCATCTGAACCCCTGCGCACTTCCAGCAGCGGGTTATAGCGCGCCGTTCTCGAGTCGGTCGGATTGAACAGGAGGCAGAAAGAGAACTTCGACCGCCAGCCGGAAGTCAGCTGCCAGTTCTCGCCTTTGATGTCGTGAATGACGGCCGAGCCGGTCCAGGAAAGAAGCGTTGGAACGACCAATCCCACGCCCTTGCCCGAACGTGTCGGCGCAAAGGCCATGACATGTTCCGGCCCGTCATGTCGCAGATAGTGATCCTTCAGTTTGCCAAGGAAAACGCCGGCCGGCTCAAACAGGCCTGCCTTCTCGATTTCCCGAGCCGCGGCCCATCGTGAGGAACCGTAGGTGGTGACCAACCCCCTCTGCCGCGCGCGCCAGAGGGAGCCAGCTATTGCGGCCGCACACCCCAAGAATCCGCTGGCTCCGGCAAGCATGCCGGCCTTGTCGAAGACCTCAGGCGCATAGGCGTCGAAGTGAAACCACCATTCGAACAGTTTCCACGGCTTGTAGATCGGCCGGGCCGCCGCGGCAAACCATGGCGCGCCAAGCTGCGGCTGATAGTCCAGCATGTGGGCGCACCATTGCGTTGCCGCCCATACGCCAACGATGACGATGGCGAACACAACTACGATCTGGCCGACAAGGAGCTTCGTCGGTGTCACGGGCACAGCCTCCACTGTTTGGTAGTAGATGGAAGCAGCATGACGTGACGTTTCAGAATATCGAAGATACCCAATATACGCGCCCGTGCGATGCAGTGAACGTTGCAGGCTTGGAAGACTGGGGCGCCAAGAAGTGTCATCGCGAAGGGCGACGAGCGAATGACTTGTATGGGCCGGGAGCGGACCGACTGGTTTCGGCCAGCAAAAGCTGTAAGGAGCCTTAAAACGGCGCCTTCGATGCTAAACTGAAAGCCAAGAAATCGTACAGTATGGCCGCGATTTCATTGATCAGCAGTCTGCACGTCGATTTTGAGGAGTAGCCGCTTCTCTGGGCCTGCCCCAGGCACGATTTACCATTTCGTGAACCCGACGCCACCGTCGTAGGTAGCTGGCAGGTACAATGTGCCTAGGCTCATTCGACCACAAGCCCACGAATGCCCAAAGCAAGCGAACACGATACGCTCCAGAGTAGCGTTGTAGTGGTCTACATCATACAAATTTGATTTGCTGTTCAATGCTATGATTGGGTTTGCCCAAGCCCCCGTCTCCTTCCGGGAATGACGCAGCTGAACTCAGCGTCCGAGATCAAGTGCATTCACGGCTCCACTCTGGAAGTGGCGCCGTTTCTGATCCGATCTCAAAGCAGGATCTGGATGGCTCGCAGGTTTCCGGCCGCCTTGTTGGACTGCGTGCCCTATTTCTGAGGTCGAAGCCCGATCACCGCGATCGATTCGTTTACGCGACTTTCGCTCAAGGCCTCTGAGAGTTGCAACGATACGACCAGCCTCTTAGAGCCTTACCGACGCCCTCTTGGCCCATCGGGCTTAGGCATTTGATGAAATTGGTTCCAATCTCCTTTCACGAGGTCCGGAAGTGCTGATGTCGCCTCCTCGGCGAAATCGCGAATGACCTGGTCGTCGCCATCCCACCCTTTAGGGTCTATTTCCAACACGGTTGGTGAATCGGTGACTTCGAAACTCGGATCCGATTTGGAACCTGTTTTGCGAAGAAAGGCCGAGCAACCCTTCACGGGCCGTCCGTCAGATTCTCTCAATTCGAGGTATGGCAGAACGAACAAGCCGCCGCCATGGAAGCCTATCTTTCGGCAGACAAACATCTGTAGGGCCCAAATCCTTGCATATTTCCCAACTGCGTTCTGAAATGTAATTTCGATGCCACTTATTGGCATGAACAGATAGCGACCAATCTTGATTTGGGATCCAATCCTCACCTCTTGAACGATGGAGTTGATGGCACCGTCCGTGTGGATTGCAGCGGCTCCCGCCTGGAATTGTCGCGTCAGCGCCGCCAAAATCGCCGCGGCGACCGCATTGAGCAGGTCTTCGGATCTTGTGCGCTCGGCGCTCTCCTCGAGCTTTCGCTGCGCTTCTGTTGCCGCTGTCTGCTTGAAGTCTTCCAGCGCGGTTAGACCCCGCTTTGAAAGCCCCGATCCTCCACCATTTCGGATGCTCTGGAGCTGGTCGAGGCGCATAACGATAGTGTCCATGGTCGATATCCGCGGAAGCGGGCAGATCATTTGCGTAAGCAGCAGGCGAAGGCCTTCCAAGCCAGGTGCGGCGAGCATCGGGGCATATTTCGGATCGCTTAGGCTCTCTCGAGGCAGCCGAACGCCTGTGAAAAGAAACAAGATGACCTTGCCAAGCGAATAGACATCGGCGGCAGCCGTCACATCGAGCTGCCCGCCGTGCTCGAGCTCCGGCGCCATGAACAGCGCCGGCCCGACAACTTCGCCCGACGGGGTATTGCGTTGTCTACCGTCCTCGATCAGGCAAATGCCGAAGTCAGATATCCAGACTTCATCGCCATTGCCGGTTAGTAGGATGTTGGCTGGCTTGATATCTCTGTGAATGATCGAGGCGTCGTGCGCAGCCTTGAGGCCCGCCGCTACCTGCTTCGCAACGCCGAGAGTGCGCCCAAGATCGCCGACGAACTGGGCCGCCGATTTGCCGAGGTCGCCCCCTTCTGCAACCGGCATGACGATATACTGCTTCGTCCCGTCCTGCGGCTGTGCGTCGAGAGCAGAGTGATCCAGCAGCTCGATCACATTCGGATGCTTCAGCCGCTTGATCGCGTCCACCTCATTGCGGAAGCGGTCGGCCCGCTTTGGGTTTAGAATGCGCTTGAGGGCGAAAGGGCCATCGCCCGGGTTTTGCCGATCGATGACCTTTATGACGTGACCTTGTCCTCCTTCGCCAAGGTTCCCTTCTATCCCCTCCCACCGATTGCCGTAGATTCTAGCCATTCTTCACCCTCAAGCTGCTCAATGCTCGATCACTACTCGCTCGGTCGCATGTTGAGCAAGCTCCAATATCCCAATCCCCCTACAGCAGCGGCCATAAATGCTAATATTCAAAAGCCGGGCTGCCAATTGACACCTGGCCGGACAAGCAGCACAACCGCCGCTTGGGCTTGGAAACTTCTTATGTGGTCCGATTCGGATACCGACGTCGATTTTTTGAACTATTCGGAAGTTGCGGAGATGGTCGTAGACCTTCTCTCTGACCCGAAATTGTTGCCACTTTCTGTCGGCGTGTTCGGCGGTTGGGGAATCGGAAAGTCAACTACACTTCGCCTTGTCGAGCGCGAATTGGACAAGGCTCCGGATCGCTATCTCGTCATCAAGTTCGATGCTTGGATGTATCAGGACTTCGACGACGCGCGCGCCGCGCTGATGAGCGTGATCTCCGGGGCGCTCGTAAAGGCTGCCCCCCCTGCCCTGAAAGACCGAGCGAAGTCGTTGATCGGGCGCGTGAACAAACTGCGGTTCTTGGGCGTGGCGCTTGAGGCCGGCGCCTGGGCTATGGGTGTGCCCACCTTCGGAGCGATCTCCAAAGGTGTGACAGCCGCGGGCGCGCTTTTTTCGGGGTCGGAAGACGACAAAAATCTCGAAGCCGTCAAGGATGCCGCCTCAGACGTAGAGTCACGGGGCGCGTCGCTGTTGCGCGAGCCGGAAGAGAGGGGCCCGCCCGACGAGATCGACGCATTTCGCGCAGAATTCAAAGGTATTCTCCAGGACCTCGGGAAAACGATGGTCGTCTTCATCGACAACCTCGACCGCTGTTTGCCCCGAAACGCCATCGAGACCATGGAGGCTGTGCGGCTTTTCCTGTTCATGCCCAACAGCGCATTCGTTGTGGCCGCTGACGAGGACATGATCCGACACGCCGTCAGTCAACATTTCAACAGTCCCTCGCAGCGCCACATCACCGACTATCTGGATAAGCTGATCCAGGTTCCGGTCAGGGTGCCAAGGGCGGGCATTCAGGAGGTCCGGGCATACCTTATTTTGCTGCTTGCGAGCCGGTCCGATCTGGACGACGCGGCAGTCGAGAAACTACGGCAATACCTCATCGACCGGCTCCGGACCTCGTGGAAGGATGATGGCGACTTCACAATCGAGGAGATGCTGACTCAGTCAGGCGTGCAGGCGTCGAAGGAGCTGGCGGCTGCGTGGGACATGGCCGACAGAATGGCGCCGATCCTGGCTCTGTCGCCCGGCGTCTTAGGCAACCCCCGCACCGTGAAGCGCATGCTCAACGTGGTGAGGATGCGGGCCAACGTTGCTCGTCGCCGCGCGATGCCTATCGATGAGGCGATGATCACCAAACTGGCGTTGTTCGAGCGTTGCACCGACATCGATGCGACGGAAGAGCTCCATAATCTGATCAACGCCAGCCCCCGCGGAAAGCCCGCTGTCCTGGCCAGCCTTGAACAAGCCAAGCCAGGCGAAACGATCGCTGACTTGCCCGAGAAATGGACGAAACATGCGCCATTTCTGATGGAATGGGCGAAGCTGGCTCCTGGCCTGGCTGGTGTTGATCTGCGGCCTGCAGTCTACCTCGCCCGTGAGACTGTTCCGCTTCGCATGCGATCCGGTTCTCTCGCCGGCGGCGCTGCAAAAGCCGTCGAAACGCTCCTTCAGATCCGGTCAGTGTCTTCGCCCGCTGCCAAGGCGGCGTTGGACAGCCTGCAGCCAGGGGACATGATCCTGGTGATGGAAGCGGTCATCGAGGTGATGAGAAAAGACTCTGATTGGTCGCGGGCACGAATGGATTTTCGGGGAGCGACATTGGTTGCCGACAGATCTGCAGCCGCGGCCGAATTGCTCAACCGCTTTTTCAGATCATTGCAGCTTCCAAAGACCCCGGGATGGGTCTCAACGATGCTCAAGGACAAGGCGTGGTGGGAGGAGTGAAAAAAGGGCATGGGGACATCTTCATCAGCTAAGGGGCGCAAGAGCACCAGCCCAATGGTCCCGCCGCACGCCGACGCCAATCCAGGCCAACCAGTGCCTGCGCCAGAGGGACAGCGGTTCCGGGGCTTTCGTACAGAGTTCGGCCGGGCTGTGGCCGGCGCCGGTGGCGGTTCGCTTTCAGCCGCGCTGGGCAAATATGCGCGAAACGCAACAGGAGGTGTCGCAGTCGGGCCGAGGCGGTTTGGTACTGCATACACGGCCGGCGGCGCGCTCGTCGGGGTGCTCAACGATCTTCAGCAAGGCGGGACTGGCGCTGAGTTTGCGGGAATAGACCTATCATCGCTCAATGGCCGTCCCTTGGCCGAGGCGATTCAGGCCATTGCGCAGGCACTCGCCCCGGAGAATGCAGACGCTGACCTCATCCGGATAGCGGTACAAGAGGCCTTGGCCGAAGTGTTGCCCGAGACCGCGTCGTTCGAACCTGCCGACCTTGACGACGATGCGTTGATCGCCGTCCTAATCGAGTTTTTCACGAGGATCATCTTTCAGGACATTGTCAACGACGCGGGCGACGCCTGGAACAAGGCTCCCGACCAGGATCGCACGATAGAGGCGGAGAACGAACTCTTCGACATTATCCATGCCGCGGTCGACCGGCACTTGTCGCCTGCTTTGGCCAACGGGATACAGAACATGACGCGGGCACAAGTTGAGGCGCAAGAGCGGCTAGCCATGGACGCCATCTGGGCCGAATGGGAGGGCAATGAGTGACGCTGTGCCGCTTTTTTTTGGACAAGAAGACTTTTCCCGCCGACTGCCCGCCCAATGAATTGCACGTTCTCCTTTATGGCGGTTCAGCCCCAATTGCAGGCGCCGTCGCCATCGGAAACCAGGTCAAAGACCTCTTTTTACGTTTCGGAGTGCAGCCGTCTGCGACGGCGGTGGATTTTGTATCTATCGCGCTTGCCGTCACTGCGGCCGACACATTCGTGCTGAGAGAGGACGCCGCGGACAGCTGGAGCAGGGATATCGAAATCTGCCTGCCGCTGAGAACTCCAGGACCGTGGAATGCGGTAAAACCCCGGCTCCAGCGTCTGCTCAGTTTTCTGAGCGGCGATCAGTGGCGTTTTCACTTTGAAGGCGGCGGAGAGGCTCCTCCCGTTCCCTCAGTCATCCGGCAGCATCAAAGTCGGATAAACCTTGTTGCCGGTGATCTCGTTTCTCTGTTCTCAGGCGGTCTGGACAGCACCATTGCTACGTTCCGCCTCGTCGAGGACAGCGCCCGCCCGATCCTGGTATCTCATGCCTACACCGGCGACAAATCGGTCCAAAACGGCATCGTTGGACGCTTGCCGCAGACCCTTCAACACGTATCGGTCAATGCCTGGCCAAACTCGGAGCGCACGTCGGAGATATCGATGCGCTCCCGAAGCTTTCTCTTCATAGCTATTGCTGCATTGGTTTGTGACGTGAAATCAAGGCTGGTTGGCGGCCGGCCGATCCCGCTGCAAGTCCCGGAAAACGGTCTGATTGCACTGAACGCACCACTTACGCCGAGACGGATCGGGTCGCACAGCACGCGGACGACGCATCCTTTTTTCTTAGACGGCGTCCAGGCTATTTTTGGGGTGGTCGGCATTCCGGCTACGATCGACAATCCATATGCGACCTGGACAAAAGGCCAGATGGTGCGATCGGTGAATGGCGTACAGCTTTTCCAAGCCATTGCCTCGGAAACGGTCTCGTGCGGGAAATGGAAGCGGGAGGGCCAACAATGCGGCCGCTGCGTTCCCTGTCTCATCAGGCGCGCGTCTCTCTACGAAGGCGACGTGGATGACAGGACACTCTACCAATCTGCCAGCCTTCTCGACGTGATGACCGTCGAGGATACTCGTGACGACCTGGTCGCCATGCTTACTGCCGTCAAACGCCTCGACGGTGCGAATCTTGACGCCTGGGTCGCCCAGTCAGGGCCTCTGCCTGCCGATATCGATCGCCGATCGGCCCTTGTCGATGTCCATCGACGCGGTCTAATGGAGGTCGGCAGATACCTCACGGACAGTGGCTTCAAGATGTGATCGATTTTCATTGCCATCTCGATCTCTATCGGTATCCCGAGCTTGCGGTCGAAGATGCGGACAAATCAGGGGCCTATGTCCTCTGCGTGACCACGACGCCAAAGGCGTGGAAGTCAACGTCAGCATTGTGCGCGAACCGGGCACGAATCCGCACAGCCTTGGGACTGCACCCCGAGCTCGCCCTTGAGCGCGAGGGGGAATTGCCCCTGTTCAGGCATTTTGCATCCGAGACAAGGTACTTTGGCGAAGTCGGCCTCGATGGCTCCGAGCACCTGCGAACCTCGAAGGCGGCTCAAGAGCGGGTTTTCTCCGCTATCTTGGCCATCGCAGCTGACCTCGGCGGCAAGATCCTGTCTATTCACAGCCGCCGAGCCGCTGACGAGGTTCTGGATTGTCTATCCAAACAGGCCGCGGCCGGCATTCCCATCTTGCATTGGTTCAGCGGATCTCAACGACAGCTTAGGCGGGCGGTCGACCAAGGGTGCTGGTTCAGCTGCGGCCCTTCCATGTTGAAGTCAGAAAATGGGAAGGCGATTGCAAGAGCCTTGCCGCGCAACCGCGTTCTCACGGAGACCGACGGTCCATTCGCTCTAGAAGGCAGCCGGCCACTTCAGCCAAGGGATTCCTGGCAAGCATTGAAGATGCTATCCGACATCTGGCAAATCCCCGAAGCGGAAGCCGCTGGAATTCTCAAAGACAATCTCGTGGCGCTGACAACGGGAAAGTCCTAACGGCGGACGGCGCTTTGGTCGGCCACTTCGAGGCTGAGCGATCTGCTTGCTTTTACCTCGCCGATGCGGGAGCTTTTGGGCCGGAATCCGACTGTCTGCTTATGGCTGCGGTTCCGGCTAAAGCTGCCGGTTTGCAGCCGACCCGATTGCGGCCGTCAGCGCCTCGCTTCCGCAACGACTGCCTCTGGCCCATACCTGATCTCCGGAACGTTCGCCTCACTGCAGGCTAGCCTTAAAGAATTCGCAGGTAGTGTGCTGAGAGTTCTGCAAATTCGCTGAGAGGGGGCGGTCATGGCAGGCTGGTGATTGTTCACGTCACCTGATTCCCGCGAAGG
>NZ_JAMYQI010000025.1:0-61901 GCF_040320805.1 Mesorhizobium sp. M0615
TCTTCCACTCGCACGCCGCCGATGACTCCTCTGAGTTCTTTTCTGGGCTGGCCTCCATAGGTCCTCCCCCCCCTGGCGCGGGCCCCCCCCCCCCCCCCCCCCCCCCCCCCCGCGGGGGGGGGGGGGCAGCGCCGGCGCCAGTCACCCCTCCCCGCCGCTTCGCGGCGACCCTCCCCATCCAGGGGAGGGTAAAGCGCGATCGGCCGAAGGCCGCAAGCCCGACCGGGCATCCGAGCCGTTGCGAGGCGACTCCCGCGACGCCGAAGGCGCGCAAAAAAGAGGGGGCGGAGGGCCTGCGCCGGCAGGCGCGGAACGGCCCGTGAGCGAAAACAAAGTCAACATCTGCTGCGTCGGCGACGACGACCAATCGATCTATGGCTGGCGTGGCGCCGAGGTCGACAACATCCTGCGCTTCGACAAGGATTTCCCGGGCGCCACCATCATCCGGCTGGAACGCAACTACCGCTCGACGGCGCACATCCTCGGCACCGCCTCGCACCTCATCGCCCACAATGAGGGTCGCTTCGGCAAGACGCTGTTCACCGAGAAGGTCGCCGAGGACGACGAGAAGGTGCATGTCCACGCCGCTTGGGATTCCGAGGAGGAAGCGCGCGCCGTCGGCGAAACCATCGAGACCTACCAGCGTGCCAAGCACAATCTCAACGACATGGCCATCCTGGTCCGCGCCTCCTTCCAGATGCGCGAATTCGAAGACCGCTTCGTCACGCTCGGCCTCAATTACCGCGTCATCGGCGGCCCGCGTTTTTATGAGCGCATGGAAATCCGCGATGCGCTGGCCTTCTTCCGCGTCGTCGCGCAGGGCGCCGACGACCTCGCCTTCGAGCGCATCGTCAATGTCCCCAAGCGCGGCCTGGGTGAAGCCACCATCCGGCAGATCCACGACACGGCGCGGAGCTTGCGCATCCCGATGCTGGAGGCCGCGGCCAAGCTCGCGGAAAGCGATGAGCTGAAGCCCAAGCCGCGCGCGGCCTTGCGCGAAGTGGCGGCCAATTTCGAGCGCTGGCAGAAGGCGCTGGAAACCACGCCACACACCGAGCTCGCCGAGACCATTCTGGAGGAGAGCGGCTACACCGACATGTGGAAGAACGACCGTTCGGTCGAGGCGCCGGGCCGGCTGGAAAACCTGAAAGAGCTGATCCGCTCGATGGAGGAATATGAATCGCTGCGCTCCTTCCTCGAGCATGTCGCGCTGGTCATGGACGCCGAGCAGAACGCCGAGCTTGACGCCGTCAACATCATGACGCTGCATTCGGCCAAGGGCCTCGAATTCGAGACCGTGTTCCTCCCCGGCTGGGAGGAAGGCCTGTTTCCGCACCAGCGCGCGCTGGACGAAGGCGGCCGCTCCGGCCTGGAGGAAGAGCGCCGTCTCGCCTATGTCGGCCTGACCCGGGCCAAGAAGAACCTGCATCTGTGGTTCGTCTCCAACCGCCGCATCCACGGCCTGTGGCAATCGACCATCCCGTCGCGCTTTCTGGACGAACTGCCGGAAGCCCATGTCGAGGTCGCCGAAAGCGGCAACTCCTATGGCGGCTACGGCAATTCCTATGGCGGCGGTTCTTTCGCGTCGGGCCGTGGCGGCCAGGGCGCAGGACGGCAGAACCCTTACGGCGCCTCGCGCTTCGACAATGTCGGTGCGGAAAAATCCGGCGCCTTTTCCAACACCTATGCGACGCCGGGCTGGCAGCGCGCGCAGGCCAACCGCACCGAGGCGACCGACCGCAACTGGGGCTCGCGCTCCGGCCACCAGGTCGAGCGCATCGGCTATGGCGAGACCGACAGCGGCTACGGCGCCGGCCGTACCTCGGTCAAAGGCCGCACCATCGACGGCGAACTGGTCGCCAAATCCGTCGCCGACACGCCGTCGCCCTTCAGCGTCGGCGACCGCGTCTTCCACCAGAAATTCGGCAACGGCAACATCTCCAACATCGAAGGCAACAAGCTGACCATCGACTTCGACAAGGCCGGCCAGAAACGCGTGCTCGACGGGTTCGTCGCGGCGGTGTGAGCGCCCGCTTGTCCTGTTGTCCTACAAGCGACCACATTGTTGTAGTCTGGCGGAGCCCTCCCCGCCTCGTCATCCACGGGCGGAGCAAGGAGCGTAGCGACGCAGCGTAGACCCGAGGATCCATCCCGCGTCTTCAACGCGTTGCCACGGTGCGGAATCCTGCGCAGCTGCACTCCAAGGTCGCGGAATGGATTCCAGGGTCTACGCGACGGAGCTTCGCTCCTGCTCCGCCCTAGAATGACGAAGCGACGGGCGTCTGCCCAGTCGTCGGGGCATGCGGTCCGCAACATGAGCGTCCCCGTCAATTTAGCCCGCCCCTCACCTGTACCGCGCCTGGTTCCACTTGTGCCCCAGCAGCGACAGGATGATGATCAGCCCGTTGAAGAACTGGACGTAGAAGCCGCTCAGGCCCGCCGCCACGACGCCGGTCTGGATGAACGACACGGTGACCGCGCCGATCGCTCCACCGGCAACCGTACCGATGCCGCCCCAGGTCGGCGTGCCGCCGACGAACACCGAAGCCAGCACCGGCAAGAGATAGCCGTCGCCCGCGGTCGGCCACCAGGTGAAGTTGATCATCACCGAAAACGTGCCGGCGATCGCGGCCCCGATGCCGGTGAAGATGAACACTTTCACCCGCACACGCTTGACGTCGATGCCCATCTGCTGGGCGCTGTCGGGGTTGTCGCCGACGACCCTCACCTGCGCGCCGAAGCGGTGCCGGTTGTAGAGCATTGCCGACAAAATTACGAAGGCGAGTGCCCAGAAGACCTGTACCGGAAAACCCCCCACCTGACCGGAGAAGATGGTGTACGCCCAGCTGTCGCTGAGACCGGTCAATGCCGTCGATCTGCCCTCGTTGATGATCTGGATCAGTCCCCGCAGCAGGAAATTCATGCCGAGGGTGGCGATCAGCGACGACAGCCCGCCATAAACGACCAGGGATCCGACGAGAAAGCCGAGCAGCGTGCCGGTGAGAATCGCCGCTGCGATGCCGAGAAACGGATCGTAGCCGGCCTGCACCACCAGCGCGAACACCCAGGAGGCAAAGCCCATGGTTGCGGGAAACGACAGGTCGATCTCGCCGCAGGTGACGACGAAGACCAGCGGCACCACCACGAACAGCGCAACGGGCAGCGTGGTCAGCACGGATCTGTAGAGATACCAGGTGGTGAACACGGTTGGGTTGGCGATCAGGAACGCCGCCATCATGATGATGAACACGGCGAGCGTGCCGAGCGCTGCGCGGTTGTCGATGACGAAACCGCGCAGCCAGTGGTCGGACGGGTGCTTCCACTCAGGTCGGGCCGCCTTGCCGCCAAGAGGGCTCTGCAGATCGGGTTCCATGGTCTTGCTCATCGTGCTGCCCTCTCCGCGTCGCCGGCCTCGTGCAGCCCCGGCAATCCGCCGGGATGCGCAACGTCTTCCATGAAGTTGATCAGCTCTTCGGCCGACTTGACCTCGGTGCGATCGGCGGTCAGCGCCACCTTGCCGCGGTCAATCACAACGAAGCGGTCGGCGATGTCGAAGACGTGATGGATGTTGTGGCCGATGAACAGGATCGAGCGCCCGCTCGCCCGCACCTGGCGCACGAAATGGAAGACCTTGGCGGTCTCGGTCAGCGACAGCGCCGTCGTCGGCTCGTCGAGGATGATCAGCTCCGCCTGCTTGTAGATGGCGCGCGCGATCGCCACGCCCTGGCGCTCGCCGCCCGAGAGCTGGCCGACGATCGAGTGCGGCGTGAACACCTTCGAGGTGAAGCCGATCTCGCGCATCAGCCGGCTCGCCTCCTCTATCTCTTTATTGACCTTCAGAAAGCCCATGAAGCCGGTGAGTTCGCGGCCCATGAAGATGTTGCGCACAATGGTCTGCTGCACGGCCAGCGCCCGATCCTGGAAGACCGTCTCGATGCCGGCGTCGCGCGAGCGTGCCGCACTCCAGCCGGTCACCGGCTTGCCGCGCACCAGGATCTCGCCGCTGGTCGGCTTGACGACGCCGGACAGGATCTTGATCAGCGTCGATTTGCCGGCGCCATTGTCGCCGATCAGGCCAACCACCTCGCCGCGGTCGACCGAGAGATTGACCCCGCCCAGCGCATAGACCTGGCCATAGGATTTGCTGATGTCGCGCAGTTCGATGATGCGTTCGGCCATGGCGATCCTCGCTCCTGTGGTATCATCCCGGCCTGGTGCCGGCGGTCCTGCCGGCCGGGCTTGCGCCCAGCCGGCAGTTTGGGAGGTCAGCGCAGCGCCTGCTTGGCGAGCTCGGCGACGATCTCGTAATTTTGCGGCGTCACGAAACCGGCGCCGGTGTCGACATTCATCGGCGCCAGGCCCAGCACCACCTGCTGGCAAAGGCTGAGGATCGGCAGATAGCCTTGCAGGAACGGCTGCTGATCGGCCGTCAGCTGCACCCAGCCGCCCTTGAACGCCTCGACGATCTGCGGGCTGGTATCGAAGCCGAAGTTGAAGATGTCGCCGGGCTTGCGTCCCGCCGCCTGCATGTAGGTGGCGACGTTGCCCAGCATCTGGCCGCCGGGATAGCCGACCGCCTTGACGTCGGGATTGTTGAGCAGGGCCGCGGTGATCACCGGTATCGCCAGATTGGGGTCGGACGCCCATTCGCCGCTCGGCGGCGACGACAGCTGGATGACCTCGACGCCGGCTTCCTTGAGTGCTGCCACCGTGCCGCGCTCGCGCGCGCCGCGGGCCTCGTTCTCGAACGGACCGATCATGATTGCCTTGTCGCCGGACTTGAGCTTCCCGAGCTTGAACGCCTCAGTGCCGAGCGCGCGGCCCTGCTGCTCCTGCTGGGCGCCGACATAGCCGCCGCCGAACGCAGCCACCACCGTCGGCACCGGCACGTTCTGGTACATCATCTTGATACCGTCCTTGTGCGCCTGTTCGGCCAGCGGCATGATCGCGGCGTCGCCGGGATGGCCCATCATGGCAATGCCGTTGGGCTTCACGGCGACGGCCTCGCGCAATTGCTGAACCATCTTCTCGACGTCCCACTGCGAGAAGATGTAGTCGACCTTGGGTCCGAGATCGGCCGCCGCCTGCTTGGCGCCATTATAGACGATGGTGCCGAAAGCGTCGCCCTCGGCGCCGCCGACGAAAAAGCGGATGTGGACATCCTTGCACCACTGGGCGTCGAGCGCCTGCGCCGGCAGAGTGGAGATGGCGGCGCATAGCGCCGTGGCGGCGGCCACGACGGTCGAGCGCAGAAGTGTCGTTCTCATTGCGATGCTCATGCACGTTCCTCCCTTTTGTCCTCGGTGAGCCGAGGGGTTTCGTCATTCGCCTGTCGGCAGTGCTTGTCGGCAGTGCTTGGCAATCTGTCAGGCCGGCTCCTCCCACCGGCCCTCGGTCACGCCGGGTTCGGCAGGTAGGTCGCTCCTCCCCGGCATTGCTTGAGGTATTCCAGCCCGCGCACCTGACCTGTGATTTCGAGGTCGCCGCGATAGACCGGGTCGTGCCAGCCCTCGATGTCGATGGCGCCCTTGTAACCGGCCAGCCGCAATTCGCTGATCACCCGCGTCCAGTCGCTGTCGCCAAAACCGGGCGTGCGCATCTGCACGAAGGGCAGCTTGCCGAACACGCCGTGCTCGCGGATGACATCCCAGCGCACCGTCGCGTCCTTGCCATGGACATGGAAGATGCGCGGCGCCCATTTGCGGATCTGCGGCATCGGATCGATGAGGTAGACCAGCTGATGGCAGGGCTCCCATTCCAGGCCGAGATTCTCGTCGGGCAATTCGTTGAACATCAGCTCCCAGGCGTCCGGATTGTGGGCGATGTTCCAGTCACCGGCCGCCCAGTTGCCGTCCATGGCGCAATTTTCGAAGGCAATGCGCACGCCCTTGTCGGCGGCGCGTTTGGCCAGCGGCCCCCAGACCTCACGGAAGCGCGGCAGGCTGTCGGTCAGCTTCTTGCCGCGCAGGCGGCCGGTGAAGCCGCTGACCGTCGAGGCGCCGAACAGATGCGCATTGTCGATCACCGTTTCCCAGGCCGCGAGCACGCCGCGATCGACCTCGCCATCCTCCAGCGGATTGCCGAACACACCGATCGACGACACGACGACATCGGCATCGCCGATCGCCTCGCGGATCTCGCCGGCGAGCCGCGGCAAATCCTTGCCGCCCAGCGTCTGCCAGAAGAAGGGCTGGATGCTCTCGAAGCCGAGCGGCAGAATCTCTTTGATGTAGGCGGCCGGGTCTTCGAGATTGGCCCGCACCATGGTGCCGATCCGGATGTCGAGAAGCGGGTTTGGCATCATGATGCTTCCTGTGTGATTGCGACGCGCCGTCCGGTCTCGGCGCTTTCGATGGCGCCAAAAACCATGGCCAGGCTTTTGATGTTGTCGCTGCCACGCGTTTCCGGCTCGCTGCCGGTCTCGATGGCGTGGATGAAATCCTTGATGATGCCGAGATGACCGCCGATGCGGTCGGCGGGATCGAGCGGCGGCACTGTGATGGGTTGGGTCAGGTCGAACAGGCCGTCGCGGACCGACAACACAACCTCGGCCTTCAGCCCGTCCTCGCCGTCCCAGAGCAGGCTGCCGTGCTCGGCGACGATGCGCCATGTGCTCTCCCAACTGGTGCGGAAGCCCGCCGCGCACCAGGAGCCTGCATAGGTGAACACCTTGCCGCCGCCGAGATCGAAGATAGCGCTGGCCGACGATCCCTGCCGGTACCAGGAATTCGCCGGCTCCCATTCCTGGCAAAAGACGCCGGCGGGATCGCCGCCGACCATGTAGCGGGCGGCGTCGAAAGTATGGATCGCCATGTCGAGCAAAAGCACATGCGCCATCTCCTCGCGGAAGCCGCCGAAATGCGGCGCGACGAAGAAATCGGCATGGATGCTGGTTGGCTTGCCGATGGCGCCGGAGTCGAGAAAGCGCCTGATGCGCCGGACATTGGCGACGTAGCGGCGGTTCTGCACCACGGCATGAACGCGCCCTGCCTGGCGCGCCGCGTCGACAATGGCGCGGGCATTTTCCGGAGTATCGGCGAGCGGCTTTTCGGTGAGCAGATGGCAATGATGGGCAAAGGCGGAAAAGGCGACGTCGCGGCGGGCGGCGGGAACCACGACATCGAACACCGCTTGCGGTTTGGTCTGGTCGAGAACCTGATCGAGGCTGGTGCCGATGACGACGCTATCGAGCCCGTATTCGCGTGCCCTCGCCCGCGCCCGTTCGGCGTCGAGATCGACAAGGCCGACAATGGCGAGCCCGTCGATCTGCCTCGCGGCATCGAGCCAGGCCTTGCTCATCGCACCACAGCCGACGAGGACGGCATTCATCATCCGGCATTCCTCCCGTCCGGTCCCTCCAGACCGAATGTCACGGCATTTCCGGCATCACCGTAAACGTTTCTCCGTAAACGTTTACGAGAACACACCCGATGGCGTAGAATGTCAATCGGCTGCCAGCGAAAATCATCCCGAAGCCTTGGCCTGGGCGGCAGCCGGTGCTAGCCAAGACAGGGGGAGAACTGTCCTTGGCGTCCAGCATCCATGACCTTGCGCGTCACCTGAACATTTCGATCGGCACCGTGTCGCGGGCGCTGAACGGCCGCGCCGACGTCAATGCCGACACCCGCCAGCGCGTGCTCGCCGCCGCCAAGCAATTGAACTATTCGCCCAACCAGTCCGGCCGCAGTCTGCGGCAAGGCACCACCCATTCGATCGCCTTCATGCTGCAGCCGCATCCGGGCGACCAGCAATATGGCGAACCGTTCTTCATCCCGTTCCTGATCGGTCTGCAGGGCCGACTGGCCGAGGATGACCTGGATCTGATGGTCGTCATGGGCGAGCCCGGCCAATATCAGCAGGAGAGGCTGCGCCGCGTGGTTGAGACGCGCCGGGCCGACGCGGTCGTGTTGGCCAATACACGGCGGGAAGACGATCGGATCGACTATCTCAGCAAGGCTGGCTTTCCCTTCGCCACGCTTGGCCGAAGTCAATCCGGCGACGACACCTATCCTTCGCTCGATATCGATTTCGAGAGGGCGGGTGATGAAGCCGTCGACCGGCTGGTCGCGCGCGGCCACCGCCGCATTGCCGCCATCCGCCCTTCGCTGGATCTCAACTTCGGCTACCTGTTCCTCGACGGCTACCGCAAGGCGCTGGGGCGGCATGGCATCGAAGTCGACCCCGGCCTGATCGCCGACGGCTTCATCAACGAGGCCGGAGGCTACCAGGTGACGCCGCGCGTGATGCTCTCCAAGGACCGGCCCACAGCCATCATCTTCAACAATGACGCAATGGCGCTCGGCGGCTGCAAGGCACTGGCCGAGATGGGCATCAGGCCCGGCCACGACATCGCGGTGATCGTCATCGTCGACACGCCGCTCTGCCGTTATTTCTCGCCGGCGCTGACCGCCTTCCGTCCGTCGCTGGAGCCGATGGGCCGGCGGCTGGCCGAAATGCTGCTGGCCTCGCTTCCCGCCTTTGCCGGCCCGGAAGGTCCGCGCATCATCCGCGAAGTCTGGCCGCTGGAGCTGATCGCCCGCGACAGCGATTGATCCGCCGCGGAGGAAGGCCGGCGGGCCTCAATCCACCTTCTTCTCGCCCCGCTCGCCGGCCTTGACGATGTCGCCGGTGGTGAACAGGATTTCCTTCAGTTCCGTGCGCCAGTCTTTCTTCTGGCGCAGCAGGAATTCCAGATCCATGCCGAAATGCTTGAACTCCTCGCCTTGCGCGTTCTTCATGATCGCCTTGGCCTGAGGGTCTTTCTCGACCGACATGCGCTGTTCGTACCAGCTGATCGCCTCGGCCTCTTCGATCAACGAGGTGATCATGCGGGCAAAGGTCCGCACCTCCTGCGTCAGTTCTTCCGGTGGCTCGTGATACTGATCGAAACCCATTTATCCCTCCTGGGCCCGGGGCTCGACCGGCCATCGCAGGCGACGCTTGGGCTCGCGTGCAACGGATCAGGCTGGAAAATGGTTCCGGAGCGCGTGCGACACGGTCTGTCACGCAACTATCATCTTCGCGTCCTAGACCGCTCATCGGTGGGCGCGGCATCGTCGATTGCGGCGGCTTCGTCATCCGGCCGTTCCGGCCCGTTCCGTCACAAAGAGGTTATCCCATGAAAAATCTGCACCGAACCGTGTCGCTCGGCGCCGCATTGGCGCTGTTTAGCGCCCTGACCCCTGCCCTTGCCGACAGCACCGCCACCGTTGGCGGCTTCGTCAACAAGGGCCTGGTCGGCGTCGGCCGCATTCCGGCCGATCAGAAGGACAAGTTCGGCGAGACCTTCGGCTCCGGCTCCGGCATGTCGATCGACGCCGCAAGCTGGACCCATGGCGCGGATGGCTACAAGGGTTCGCTGTGGCTGCTGCCGGATCGCGGCTACAATGTCGTCGGCACCACCGACTACCGGCCGCGGCTCAACACTATTCGCATCGAGTTCACGCCGACCGCACTGGGCGCCACGCCCACCGCCGGCCAGGAAAGGACCGGCGTCAAGGCGACGCTAGCCGATTCCCTGCTGCTCACCGACGACAAGGGCGCAGACGCCACCGGTCTCGATCCGCTCAACGGCTTGCGCGCGGCCAATGGCGACCTGCCGATCCTGCCCGAGGCCAATGGCAAGCTGGCGCTCGACAATGAGGCGATCGCGCGGCTGCCCGACGGCACCATGTTCATCTCTGACGAATACGGCCCCAACATCTACCGCTTCTCGGCCGACGGCCATCTGTTGTCGGCAACGCAGCCGCCCGCCGCTTTGGTGCCGATGCGCAAGGGCGCGCCGAACTTCGCCTCCGACAATCCGGGCCCCGGTGCAGCCGAACCCGATCCGAAGGATCCCGAAACCGGCCGCCAGAACAATCAAGGCCTCGAAGGCATGGCGCTGACGCCGGACGGCAAGTCGCTGATTACTGTGCTGCAGTCGGCGCCCCGCCAGGATGGCGGCGATTCGCCCGCGACGCGCCAGAACACCCGCGCGCTGGTCTACGACGCCTCCGACCCGGCCCATCTCAAGCTGGTGCATGAATATGCCGTGCCGCTGCCGGTGTTCAAGGACGCCAAGGACAAGACCAAGGTCGCCGCGCAGAGCGAAATCGTGGCGCTGTCCGACAAGACCTTCCTGATGCTGGCGCGCGACAGCGGAAACGGCCAGGGGGTGAAGGGCGATACTTCGCTGCTGCGCCAGATTTTCGTCGTCGACGTCTCTGGCGCCACCGACATTGCCGGCGGCGCCTTCGATGCCGCCGACAAGCCGCTGGCGCCCAAGGGCGTGCTCGACCCCTCGGTGACGCCGGCCAAGCTGACGCCGTTCATCGACATCAACGACAACAAGGAACTCGGCCGTTTCGGCCTGCATGACGGCAAGCCCAACGACAAGAACAATCTGTCGGAGAAGTGGGAAGCAATGTCGGTGGTCAGCGTGCTCGATCCGGCGCTGCCCGACGACTATTTCCTGTTCGTCGGCAACGATAACGACTTTCTCACCGAGGACGGTTTTCAGGTCGGCGCGCCCTACAAGGCCGAAGACGGCGCCGATGTCGACACCATGTTCCTGGTCTATCAGGTCACGCTTCCGGGCCTCGCCAAGAAGTAGCCGTATACGGAGAGGCGGACGCGCCCGGCGCGTCCGCCTCTAACCGTTTGTCGGCGATCAGCGATGCCGTGAAGGCACCTATTTCAAAATCTCCGCATCCCTTGGCACGCCGGCATCGATCGGCTCGGCGGTCCGGCTCGACACAGCCATGATCTTGCCCGCGGCCGACAGGTTCGGGCGCACATAGACCTGGGCTACGCCGTTGACCCGGCTGTAGAGGTCGATGATGTCCTGGTTCATGAAGCGCACGCAGCCCGACGACGCGTTCTTGCCGATGGAATCCCATTCCGGCGTGCCGTGCAGCCGGTACATCGTGTCCTTGCCGTCGCGGAACAGATAGAGCGCGCGCGCGCCGAGCGGGCTCTGCGGTCCGGGCGGCATGCCGTCCTTGTATTTCGCCAGTTCCGGCCGGCGCTGGATCATTTCCGGCGGCGGCGTCCACACCGGCCATTTCTTGCGCGCCTGGATCACGGCGCTGCCGGTCCAGCCAAACCCGGCCTTGCCGAGGCTTACGCCATAGCGCATTGCCTTGCCGCCATCGCGCACCAGATAGAGAAAATGCTCGGATGTATCGACGACGATCGTGCCGGGTTTTTCGCCGGTCGGATCGTCCACGATCTGGCGCACGAACTTCGGATCGAGCTTGGCCACGGGGATTGCCGGCAATGAAAAGCCCTCATCGACGCGCGCCGAATACATGGTGGCGGCATCGCCCAGAGCCGGTTCGGGCGCCGGAGCGGGCGTTGGCGGCACCACGACGTCGGTCGTGGTGCAGGCTGAAAGCGCCATGGAAGCGGCACCCAAAGCGGATATTCCAAGAAACGCGCGCCGGTTCAGGCGCTCGGAAAAAAGCGGATTGTCGGACATGATCCCCCCAGCCTATTCATCATATCCAACAGGATATGCGACCCCACGCGGCGACGACCCATATCCCATTCCGAATGTTTTGAGAACTGATTAGCGTGAAGCCGCCAGGTGGCATGTTCCAATGCCGCATCGACCTTGTCCGTTAAATCGGCGATCATTGCCGGGCGGACTTTGAGATGAACCTTCGCCGAACAGCCCATGGACGAAAAAATACTACCGCGCCGGCGCACCGGCGATCTCACCAGCGGCCCAATCCCTCGCACGCTGCTGTTGTTCGCGCTTCCGGTGCTCGGTTCCAATGTGCTGCAGTCGCTCAACGGTTCGATCAACGCCGTCTGGGTCGGCCGCTTCCTCGGTGAATCGGCGCTGACGGCGACCTCAAACGCCAATCTGGTGCTGTTCCTGATTCTTGGCACCGTGTTCGGCATCGGCATGGCCGCCACCATCCTGGTGGCGCAATCGGTCGGCGCCCGCGACCTGCCCGAGGCGCGGCGCATCGTCGGCACCAGCGCCAGCTTCTTCTTCCTCGTCTCGGCTATCTTCGCCGTCTGCGGCTGGATCTGGGTCGACGCCATCCTCAACACACTGGGCACCCCGCCCGATGCGCTGCCGCTGGCGCGCTCCTATCTGCGCATCATCTTCGTCGCCGTGCCGATGATGAATCTTCTGTCCTTCGTCATGACGGTGCTGCGCGGTGCGGGTGATTCGCGCACGCCATTCTTCTTCATGGCGCTCGCCGTCGTGCTCGACATCATCCTCAATCCGCTGCTCATTCGCGGAATCGGCCCCTTCCCCGAGCTCGGCATCGCCGGCTCCGCCACCTCGACGCTGATCGGCCAGACGGTGAGCGTGATCGCCATCCTCGTCGTGCTTTATGCCAGAAAGCATCCGTTGCGGCTCGCCGGCGCGAACCTCGCTCTGCTGCGGCCGGATCCGGCGCTGCTCAGGATCGTCGTCTTCAAGGGCGTGCCGATGGGCCTGCAGATGATCGTCATTTCGGCGGCGGCGCTGACCGTGATGGGCATCGTCAACTCCTACGGCTCGCAGGTCGCCGCCGCCTATGGCATCGCGGCGCAGCTGTGGACCTATATCCAGATGCCTGCACTGGCGATCGGCGCCGCAGTCTCGTCGATGGCGGCCCAGAATGTCGGCGCAGGGCGGTGGGACCGCATCGGTCGGATCGCGGCGTCCGGCGTCGGCTTCAACCTGGTGCTCACCGGCGCCCTGGTGGCGCTGCTGTTCTTCTTCGACAGGCCGGTACTCGGCCTGTTCCTTAGCGGGGACAGCACCGCAATCGACATTGCAGCCCACATCAACAAGGTGGCGTCCTGGTCGTTCATCCTGTTCGGCGTCACCATCGTGCTGTTCGCGACCGTGCGCGCCACCGGTGCCGTGATGCCGCCGCTGATCATTCTGGTGATTTCCGTGATGGTCGTGCGTACCGGCTTTGCCTACTTCTTCAGGAGCTACATCGGCGAGGAAGCGCTGTGGTGGAGTTTTCCGGCGGGATCGATCACCTCGCTGGTGCTGGCCGCCGCCTATTATCGCTTCGGCCGCTGGCGCACCATGCACATGATCGAGGACCGGCCGGCCGCCGGCGAGCCGCCCGACACCGGCCTCGGCATCCCGCGCGGACGGGCAAACATGGCGCCCGGGACGCCAAGCGGGTGAGGCTCAGCGCGCGTATTTGACGCCGAACCCCAGCGCTACGACAGAGAACAGCGTGATCATACCGGCGAAGGCCAGGCTTGCCGTCGTCGGAGTGGCCCAACTCGACAGCAGCCCAATGCCGATCACCGGCAGCGCATTGCCGCAGAAGCAGCAGATGAAGAACGCCGACACCAATTCGGCGCGACGCTCGGCAGGTGCGATCTGGCTCACCACCTGCAGGCCGCCGCGATAGCCGAGCGCCGCCGCCACGCCGCACACAGCGGTGGCGGCAACCATCAGGGACATCGACGCGAAAAACTGAGCAGCAACCATCAGCCCTACGGCCGGGATCATCAGCGCCAGCGCGGCCAGCATGCCGGCGCGACTGGACAGTCGGGTCGTGGCCAGAATGGTCGCGGCCGCAACGATCGACAGTTCAAAGAACAGCCCGCCAGCCTCGGCATGGTTGGCCACATGCAGCTGCTGCGCCAGGATGCTCGGCGCCAGGGCTGCATAGAAGCCGACCAGCGCCATGGCGCCGAAGCCGGTGACGGCCGGCGCCACGAAAGCGGCGCGGATATCAGCGGGCACCGACAGCCGCGGCCGCAGCGAAACATCGGCCAGCCTTCCCGGCCGCGAAACGGTTTCCCTGGTGCGCCAGATCAACAGCGTCACCACCACGAGCAAGGCAAGATAGACCGCAAACGTTAGTCTCAACGGCCAGGGCGCATATTCGGCGAGCAGGCCCGATGCCAGCGCGCCGAGGCCAAGGCCAACGAAGTTGGTGCTGGTGGCGATGATTGCCGCGCGCGATTTGTCCTTACCCTCGATCAACTCGGCAAGCCAGGCCGTGCCGGTTCCCGCGCCGACGCCGATGCCAAGGCCGCTCAATATGCGGGCGACATCGAGCCATGCGACATTCTCGGCCAGCAGGAACACCACCGCGCTGACCACCGCTATGGCCATCGACGCCAGCGCCGCAGGACGGCGGCCAATGCCGTCGGACAAGCGCCCGAACATCAGCAATGCGCCGAGATTGCCGACGACATAGACGGCGTAGACCAGCGTCAGCGTGATCTGCGAGAAACCGAAGGCCTGCTTGTAGATGACGTAAAGCGGCGTCAGCACCGTGCTGCCGGCGAACAGCGCGGCGATCATGGCGGCAACCGCGGCCATCGCGGGCCGGCCATCGAGTCCGTTGTCGCGCGTCGTGGTCTCGGCATAGCTGGTCATGGCAACCTCCGGCCAATCGCCCAACGCCCAATTGCGCCCCAACGTCCATGTAAGGATGGCCGTTCCACGCGCCGAACTTCATCCTGACAACCTTGTCAGGATGGTCTTGCCCGAAATCCTCGCTTAACGTCTTTCCATCGAGAGGGAGAATCCATGGGAAAAGGTAGAGTCGAGGCATTCACCGATGGGGTGGTCGCCATCATCATCACCATCATGGTGCTGGAGCTGAAAGTGCCGCATGGCCAGGATTTTTCAGCGCTTCTGCCGCTGTGGCCGATCTTTTTCAGCTATGTCTTGTCGTTCATCAATGTCGGCATCTACTGGAACAATCTGCACAACATGTTCCACACCGTCCAAAGGGTCGACGGCCGCGTGCTGTGGGCCAACCTCAACCTTCTGTTCTGGTTGTCGCTGATGCCGGCAACGACGGCCTTCATGGGCGAGAACCATTTCGCGCCCGTCCCCGTCGCGGTCTATGGCATCGACCTGGTGCTGTGCGCGGTCGCCTACACCTTTCTCGCCACCAAGCTGCACCATTTGCACGGCAACGACACCGCCTTCGCCAAGGCGCTGGGCAATGACCGCAAGGGCAAGATCTCGGTGGCCCTCTACGCCGCAGCCGTCCCGCTTGCCTTCGTCAACCAATGGATCGGCGTTGCGATCTTCGTGCTGGTGGCCGCCGTCTGGTTCGTGCCGGACACGCGTTTTTCGCGGGTGCTGGAAAAGTAGCGTAGGACGTCTCTACTTGCGCATCGCCTTCAGCTTTTCGGCAACCGACGCCGCAAGGTCGGCATAGCGCTCCTCCAGCCGCTCGGCCGCCTTGATGATCGAAAAATCATGGCCGAATTTTTCCAGCGCCATGCGCAATTTCTCGACGAACTCGGCCTGTTTTTCGAGTGCCGAAAACAAGGTCTTCACCTGCGCTTCGCTTATGTCCGGATTGGCAAGCATCTGTGGCACCTCGCGGCCCATCTGGTCGCCGGTGGCGGTCTGCTCCTTCAGGATCGCAACCCAGTCGGTCAATCGGCAGTCTCCTGTTCAGCCGCAGCATGCACAGCCGCCGTTGATGCGGTCAACCCGAACACGCGGGACGGCCTTGCACGATGCGCGTCCCGCGCTAAGTTCGGCGCCACCCGAACCCTAGGAAAAAGATCATGACCTCCGACGCCGAAATCCAATCCGCTTTGCCCGCCCTCAGCCGAGGCAACGTCGCCGTCATCACCGGGGGCGCCAGCGGCATCGGGCTTGCCGCCGCCAAAAGGCTGGCGGCTATGGGCATGAGACTGGTGCTGGCCGACATTGGCGGCGCGCGCCTCGATGCGGCCCGCCAGGCAGTCGCCGCGATCGCCGGCGAGAATGCCGTGCTTGCGGTCGCCACAGACGTCTCGAAGGCCGACGAACTCGGCCGGCTGGCGGAAAAGACGCATGCCGCTTTCGGCGCCGTATCGCTGCTGATGAACAATGCCGGCGTCGGCAACAATCCGGGAAAACCGTGGGAGAACGGCGACGCCTGGAAGCGGCTGATCGACATCAATTTCTGGGGCGTCGTACATGGCGTCGAGGCCTTTGCGCCGGCCATGCTGGCCTCCGGAGAGCCGGGCCTGATCATCAACACCGGCTCCAAGCAAGGCATCACCACGCCACCCGGCAATCTCGCCTACAACGTATCCAAATCGGCATTGAAGACGTTCACCGAAGGCCTGGCGCACGCATTGCGCAACGAGCCGGGCGCGAAGGTCGCGGCGCATCTTCTCATTCCCGGCTTCACCTTCACCGGCCTCACCGAAGGAGCGGTCGAAAAACCCGCTGGCGCCTGGACCGGCGAGCAGGTGGTCGACTTCATGCTGGCTTCGCTGGCGCGCGGGGACTTCTACATCCTGTGCCCCGACAATGAGGTGATGCGGCCGACCGATGAAAAGCGCATGGCCTGGGCGATCGGCGACATCATCGAGAACCGGCCTGCTCTCTCGCGCTGGCACCCCGACCATAAGGACGCTTTCGCGGCCTTTATGGGAAACTGATCGTCGAACTCAGCCAAAGCCGAGACTCAGGCGGGCGCGCGTTTTTTCGCGGTGCGCTTTTGCGCGACGGCCTTCTTGCCCGCCAGTTCGGCGAGCTCGTGGTCATGGCGTTTTGCCGCCCGCTCGCATTTGTCTCTGATCTCCTCGACCTCGGATTCGGTCAGGTGCTCGATGCCGATGAAATGATTGTGGCCCTCGCTGACGCGGATCAGTTCGTCGAGCTTGGCCTGAACCGCGGCGCCGTCGCGGTTCTGGGTGTTCTGAATCAGGAACACCATCAAAAAGGTGATGATCGTCGTTCCCGTGTTGATGACGAGCTGCCACGTATCGGAGAAGCCGAAGAATGGCCCGCTTACCGCCCAGACGATAACGATGGCGCAACAGGCGATGAAAGTCGGCGGCAGGCCCGCCAAGTGCGAAACGGTGTTGGCGATTCTGGTAAACAGCTTTTCGATCATTCACATCCTCAACCGTTCAAAGCGCGACGAGCTGACCAAGGCCGCATTCATCGCTCCAACAATAAACAACCGGCAGCCGCTTCCGGTTCCCTGTCGCAGAGGGCATCGCTGGTGCAATTGTATGCACGCCAAAGGCGCAGCGCCGTGAAAAGCCGCCTTATCGGTTTGTTGCCATTAGTCACCATGCAGGCCAAAACCTGTTCCTTCCGCTTCACGGCGGATTTGTCTCCAAGCCCCTTCCGCTGCGCCACCCCCGCATGGCGGAAGGGGTCCGTTGCGTTGCCGCAGACCGGCGGAACTCTTCCCGACACGTGCCGTTCAGAATTTTGGCGCCAGGATTTCGGCCAGCCAGTCGATGAAACCGCGCACGCGCGGCGAGCTCTCAGGAATGCTCTTGCTCCCAACGATCGAGGAAATCCTCAATCGGCAAGGCCTGCATGTCGGGAACCGCTTTGGCGAGTTTCTCCGGCGGCCAGTCCCACCAGGCAAGGCTTTCGATCCGCGCCGCGATCTCGGAGGGAAAGCGCATGCGCAACGGCTTCGCCGGTACGCCGGCGACGATTGTGTAGGCCGGCACATCCCGCGTCACCACCGAATTGGCGCCGATGATGGCGCCATTGCCGATGCTGATCTCGGGCATGATGACGGCGCCATGGCCGATCCAGACATCATTGCCGATGCCGACCGCCTTGGCCTGCCGCCGCGCGCGGAACGCCGCGTCGACGCCCAGCCAGCGGAAATACTCGTTCGGCCGGTAGCTGAGCTTGTGCTGCGTGATCCGCTCGATCGGATGCTCCAAGGCATTGATGCGGCTGTTGGCGGCGATCGAGCAGAATTTTCCGATCGTCGTGTAGATCGCCTCGGCGTGGCGCTCGAAATAGGAGAAATCGCCGACATTGACCTCGCGCAGCACCACCCGTTCGCCGATCGAGGCATAGCGGCCAAGCTTGCACGCTTTCAGCTCCGCGGTCGAATGGATGCGCGGCTCGGGATCTTTCAGGACGAGGTTTTCGGTACGGTCCATCTGGCGGATTTACCCCCGCGCAATTGCGGAAGCAATTGTCGCGTTGCGCCCGGAGGATCGTTATTTCGGCTTGCCGCCGGTCCACACCACGTTCTGGCCGAACAGCGGCACGGTCGTCACCGACATTTTCGCCGAGCCGTCCTGCACTTGGCGCGAATGCGAGAGATAGATCAGCGTCTCGTTCTTCTTGTCGTAGATGCGGTTCACCACCTGCTTCTTCCAGATCAGGCTGATGCCTTGCTTGAACACCTCTTCGCCGCCCTCGCTCATGTCGATGTCGCCGATGGTGATCGGCCCGGTCTGGCGGCAGGAGATCGAGGAATCAGACGGATCCTCGAACCAGTTGCCCTTGTGCAGCCGGTCGATGACGCTGCGGTCGAAATAGGAGACATGGCAGGTCACGCCGTCGATCTTGGGATCCTTGATCGCCTCGACGATGATGTCGTTGCCGACCCAATCGACGCCGACCTTGCCGACTTCCTCTGCCGCTGCGGCACCGGCGCCAAGGGCAATGCATGCGGCCAGCGCGCCGCCGATCAGTTTCTGCCCAATCCGTCTCTGCCCAGTCCGTCTTTGCAAGGGAGCCTCCTCAGGTTCAGTTTGCCGGTCTCAGGTGGGATAAGGGCCAGCTGTTTGCAAGGTAGCGCCCAGCCCGGTTGCGGCAACGCGGCATCTTTGCCTTGCCCCCTGCGACCGGCTAAGACTGCCGGCAGAGAGGCGCCGATCCGGCGCTCGATGATTTCTGCTACGGACAATTCCTGATGATGCGTTCAATTCTGGTCGGCATTCTCGTTCTGATGGCGGCGGGCATCGGCTGGCTCACCTTTGACTTCTATCGCGGCCACTATGGTGGCGAACCGTATGGCGCGCCATTCACGCTGGTCGACCAGAAAGGCGCGCCAATCACCGAAGCCGCCTTCCGGGGAAAACCCAGCATCGTCTTCTTCGGCTTCACCCATTGCCCGGAAGTCTGCCCGACCACTTTGTTCGAAATGGCCGGCTGGCTGAAGACGCTGGGCGACGACGGCAAGAACCTCAACGCCTACTTCGTTACCGTCGATCCAGAGCGCGACACGCCGCCTGTGATGAACACTTACGTCAGCAATTTCTCCGACCGCATCGTCGGCATATCGGGCGATCCCGACAAGGTGCACGCCATGGCGAAGTCCTTCAACATCTACTGGAAGAAGGTCGACACCGGCGACGGCGATTACACGATGGACCACACCGCCTCCGCGCTGCTGCTCAACGCCAAGGGCGAGTTTTCGGGCACCATAGCCTATGGCGAAAGCGCCGATACCGCTATCGCCAAGCTGAAGCGGCTGGCGGCAGGCTAGGCATGATCCCGAAACGTGGATTCCGGTTTTCTCGGACAGAAAAGTGTTGTCCAGAGATCATGCTCAAGCAAGAGACCAACTGATGGGTCAGACCAGGCTCCACTTCATCGCTGGGAAGATCGAGGCCGACCGCATCTTTGCCGCGCTCGAGCCGGCTTTCGAGGATGAAGGCCTGCCGATCGCCGTGCTCGAAGTCGATGAAGACCGCGACATCTATGAGGTTTCGCTCTACACCGACGGCAATGTCGACGCGGTTGAGGCGCGGCTAAGGGACAGCCTTGCCGGACTGTCCCTGTCGAAGCCGATCGAGCGCGAGGTTTTGCCCGACATCGACTGGGTGGCGCGCTCGCTGGAGGGACTGAAGCCGGTGCGCGCTGGACGTTTCGTCGTCCATGGCGCGCATGACCGCAGGAAGCGCCACAGCGGCGAACTGGCCATCGAGATCGAGGCCGGCCTTGCCTTCGGCACCGGCCATCACGGCACCACGGCCGGCTGCCTCGAAATGCTGGAGCGGGTCGTGCGCCGCGAACGTCCCAGGAATGCCCTCGACCTCGGCACCGGCAGCGCGGTGCTGGCGATCGCCGTCGCCAAACTGGCGCATATTCCGGTGCTGGCGACCGACATCGATCCGATCGCCGTCAGGGTCGCCGCCGCCAATGCCCGCCTCAACCACGTCAAGGCGCTGGTCGAAACGGTGACGGCGCCCGGTTTCCACCACCCGATCTTCGGCAAGCGCGCGCCTTTCGACCTCATCGTCGCCAACATATTGGCGCGGCCGCTGATGCGGCTGGCGCCTGAGATGGCCAGGCACATCAGCCTCGGCGGCTCGATCGTGTTGTCCGGCATCCTCGAGCGCCAATGCAATGCGGTGATCTCGGCCTATGTCGGCCAGAATTTCCGGCATGTCAGGACCTTGCATCGCGAAGGCTGGGTGACGATCCACCTGAAGCACTGAGACGCAACGCGCTTTGGACCATCCGAGCCTGTTGCGATTGGCGAAAATCGATTCCGGTTTTCCGGGTCATGCGCTACGGTCGCGCCCGATACAGGAGGCATACCATGTTCCAGACCTTCGATTCCGCAGGCGACCCCAGCGTCGGCAAGCCGCGCGTGACGTTGCTGCGGCGATGGCTGGCGGATAATGGCCTCGACGGTTTCCTGGTGCCGCGCGCCGACGAGCACCAGGGCGAGTATGTCGCCGATCGCTCGGCGCGGCTGAAATGGTTGACCGGATTCAGCGGCTCGGCCGGCGTAGCACTTGTGCAGCGTGACCGCGCCTTCATGTTCGTCGATGGCCGCTATACCTTGCAAGTGCGCCACGAGGTCGATCTCGACATTTTTGCGATCGAGAGTCTCGTCGACAACCCGCCGGCCTCCTGGATCAAGGACAATCTCGGCAAGGGCGCCAGGCTTGGCTTCGACCCGTGGCTGCACACGATCGCTGAGGTCAAGGCGCTGAAAACCTCGGCCGAGCAATCCGGCGCGACGCTGGTGCCGCTCGACAGGAACCCGATCGACATCATCTGGAAGGATCAGCCGGCGCCGCCCGTGGCGCCGGTCGAAATCCACCCGATCGGCTTTGCCGGGGAACTCGCCAAGGACAAGCTGGCGCGGCTGGCGGCGGCAATCGGCAAGGAGGGCGCGACGCACGCCGTGCTCACCGACCCCTCCTCGATCGCCTGGGCCTTCAACATCCGTGGCGGTGACGTGCCGCACACGCCGCTGGCGCTCGGCTTTGCGATCCTCGCCGCCGACGGCAAGCATCAGCTGTTCATGGACAGCCGCAAGTTTTCGCGCACGGTCGCCGCCTATCTCACCCAACTCGCCGATCTGCACGAGCCCGGCGAATTCGAGGCGGCGGTCGCAGCCCTTGCCAAGGGCGGCGCCAAGATCGGGCTCGATCCGGTGCTGGCGGCGGAAAAGCTCAAAATGCTGGTCGAGGACAATGGCGGCGCATTTGTTTCAGCGGCCGATCCCGCCCGCATTCCGCGCGCCACCAAGAACCAGGCGGAAATCGCCGGCAGCCGCGCCGCGCACCGCCGGGACGGCGCGGCGGTGGCGAAACTGCTGTGCTGGCTGGAACGGCAGGAGCCGGGCACGCTCGACGAAATAACCGTTGTCACCAAGCTGGAGGAAACGCGCCGGCAGACCGGCGAGGAAACGCAGATGCCGCTGCGCGATGTCTCCTTCGACACCATTTCCGGCGCCGGGCCGAACGGCGCCATCATGCACTACCGCGTCTCGCGCGCCACCAATCGCAAGCTGGCAAAGGGCGAGCTGTTCCTGCTCGATTCCGGTGCCCAGTATCAGGATGGCACCACCGACATCACCCGCACCGTGCCGATCGGCCAGCCGACCGAGGAGATGCGCGAGCGCTTCACGCTGGTGTTGAAGGGCATGATCGGCATTTCGACGCTGCGCTTTCCCGCCGGCACGCGCGGCTCGGAAATCGACGCGGTGGCGCGCATGGCGCTGTGGAAGCATGGCTGCGACTTTGCCCATGGCACCGGCCATGGTGTCGGCTCGTATCTGGCCGTGCATGAAGGGCCGCAGCGCATCGCCCGCACCGGCACCGAAAAGCTGCTGGCCGGCATGATGCTCTCCAACGAGCCCGGCTATTACAAGGAAGGCTCCTACGGCATCCGCATCGAGAACCTGATCCTGGTGACACCGGCTGAACAGGTGGAGGGCGGCGACATCGCCATGCACGGTTTCGAGACGCTGACACTGGCGCCGATCGATATCAGGCTGATCCGCACCGACCTGCTGACGCGCGAGGAGTTGCACTGGCTGGATACTTACCATGCCTGGGTGCTGGCCGAGATCGGCCCGATGCTCGACGGCGAGACGCTGGCCTGGCTGGAGAAGGCAACAGCGCCGCTGCCGCACGACGCCAAGATCTGAAATGAGCTTCTTTCTCCCCGTCACTATACGGGGAGGTGAGGAGCGGTCCGCGAAGCGGACGAAAAGCCAATTGCTTGGCTTTTCGAGTGACGAACGCCCGCCAGGGCAATGAGCGGCGGCGCCGACAGTTCGAAACTGTTCCGCGCGCAGGCGCCCTATGCCACAAACTGCCGCGCGAGGACCAGCACCACCGCCCCGGCCAGAAACATCGCCATCAGGCCGCCGCGCAGCGAGACCACAGCGGCGACGACCAGCGCCGCCCATTCCGCCGGTCCGGCGCTAAGTGCGGCGGGCGCCACCAGCGTCGTCAACACTGCGGCCGGCACGGCATTCAAACCCGCCTCGACGCGTGGATGGATGTGGTCGAAGCGCGAGATCACCAGATGGCCGCCGACGCGGGTGAGATAGGTGGCGATCGCGCCGGCAATGATGATCCACAAGGTCGCGCTCATCGTTTTGCCTCCACACCGCTATGGTGCGGCGGCAGGATGACGGCCAGAAGCACGCCTGCAATGGCGCCGATGGAGACGTGCCATGGCGATCCCACAGTTTTGTAGGCAATGATCGACGCCGCGGCGCTGGCGATCACCACCGGCAGCCACAGTGGCCGGTTGCGAAAGCCCATGACCAGCCCGAGGAAATAGATCGGCAGCAGGAAGTCGATGCCGAGCGCATGCGTGTCCGGGATCAGCTTGCCGAACACCGCGCCCAGCGCGCTCTCGATCCCCCAGAACACATAGACCGGCAGGCCAAGCCCCATGTACCAGGCAAAGCCAACGGTCTCGCCGGCTTCGGCCTTACGCTCGGCCACCGCGAATTGCGGATCGGTGAGCACGAAATAGCCCAGCGCTTGGCTGATAACCGGCCAGTGCGCGATTCGCCGGCCGATGCTGGCGGAGTAAAGCACGTGACGGAAGTTTACGGCGAAGATCGACAGCACGATCAGCCATGGCGCGACATGCTGGCCGAACAATTCGATGCCGACCATCTGGCTGGCGCCGCCGAAGATCAGCGCGCTCATCAAGAAAGCTTCGAGAACGGAAAAGCCGTTGTCGACGGCGATGGCGCCGAACAGCAGCCCAAATGGCGCCGCGGCGACAACCACCGGCATCGACAGCCGCACGCCGTCCCAGAAGTCGCTGGCCACGGAATTTTCGCTTAAGGTCTCTGCCGACATGTCACATTCCCATCTCGCGCTGCTATGTAGGAGCCGGCGTTTGAAAAGTCAGACGAATTCGCTTGAGCCAACAAATCAGCGAAACTGATGTTGTAAAAACAAATGAGGGGGTTCGGATGATCGCTTATGACTTCACCGGCAGGCACGCGGTCGTCACCGGCGCCGGTGGCGGTATGGGCGAGGCGATCTCGCTGGCGCTGCTCGATGCCGGCGCCTCGGTCACCGCCATCGACGTCAAGCCGCGTCCGGCGTCGCTTGCCGCCTATGACGACCGGCTCACCTTTGCCCAGGGCGACCTCACCGACGCCGCCTTCGTCGAGCAGACCATCAATGCCGCGGGCCGCGAGCGCGGCGGCATCGATTATCTCGCCAATGTCGCAGGCGTGCTCTGGTTCGGTCGCGACAAATCGGCCCTCGAGATGGACCTCGATGTCTGGGATCAGGTCTTCAACATCAATCTGAAATCCTTCGTCCACACCGCGCGGGCGGTGGTTCCGCATATGCGGGCCGGCGGACGCGGCGGCGCCATGGTGCACTTCTCCACCATCCAGTGGTATCGCGGCGATCCGACCCCGCAGGATGCCTACCAGGCATCGAAGGCCGGCGTCTGTGCGCTGTCGAAGTCGCTCGCCATGCAGTTGGCGGGCGATGGCATCCGCTCCAATTCGATCTGCCCGGGAATGGCGTTGACGCCGCTGCAGGCGCGCTGGGACACCGAGGAGAAACGCGCGGCCGTTGCCAATTATGCGCCGCTCGGCCGCATCGGCACGCCGCAGGACATGGCCAATGCCGCGCTATTCCTGCTTTCCGATGCGGCAAGCTACATCACCGGCATCGAACTGGCAGTCGACGGCGGTCTTTTGATGCGGATGTAGCCGTGCAGTGCGCCGGGCTGATTTAGCTCCGCGGTGCCGTGCCCTGGATCGCCCTGCCCCAGTCGAGCAACGGCTTGGCGCGCAATGTGAAATCGACAAGCTCGTCGACCAGCGCTGGCGCGTGGATGCCGGCCGGATCGATCATGTGCTGGACATAGAAGTGCCGGTTGCGGATGGCGTCGACAAGATCGGGTTCGTTGACCTGCTCGAATCCGCGCGGCGTGCGCTTCAACCGACCCTCGGTTTCGAGTTCGAAGCCGTTTTTCTTCAGCGTTGAAAGCAGTTTTCGGAACTCGGCTGGCCGGGCGATAATCGCCTTGCGCATCGCCAGCAGCAGGGGCGGCTCCGGGTTCCACCAGGCAACGTCGGCAAAGCAGCGGTCGATCCCGACATAGACGAAGAACACGCCCTGCTCCATCTTGGTGCCATCCGGCGACAGCATGGCCGACAAATGCTGGTTGTAGGGCCGCTTGTCCTTGGCGAAGCGCACGTCGCGGTTGATGCGAAACAGTGACTTCTTGCGGTCTCCGCGCAAGCCCAGACCCGCCGCCGCGAAGCGCTCCGTCAGCGTCTCGACCAGATCGCAGAACGGCTCATGCAACTCGCTGTCGTAAAGGCGCGCGGTTTTCCTGGAACGATTCGCGGCTCTGGTGGAAGTCGAGCGCCTTGAGGAACGGGATGGCTTTTTGCCCGAACCCTTTGAACGAACCGGCCATCACGCCTTGCCGACCCGTTGCAGCCAGGTGTCCTCGTCGATGACTTCGACGCCGAGTTCACTGGCCTGCTTCAGTTTGGAGCCGGCACCCGGCCCGGCCACCAGCAGATCGGTCTTCGCCGACACCGAACCCGCCACCTTGGCGCCGAGCCGTTCGGCCATCGCCTTGGCTTCGGAGCGTGTCATCTTTTCCAGCGTGCCGGTGAAGACGATGGTCTTGCCGGCAACCTCGCTGTCGGTCGACACGGTGACGACATACGGCTTCGGCTTGACCTGTTCGAGCAGTCTGTCGAGCACGTCGTCATTGCGTTCATTGCCGAAGAAATCGCGCAACGCATCGATCACTGTATCGCCAATGCCGTTGATGGAGGGGAAGACGCTGTGCGGATCCTCAGCCGCCGCCGTTTCCTTGCCGACGCGGATCAGCTCCTCGATGGTCGAAAACGTCCGCGCAAGCACGGCCGCCGTCGTTTCGCCGATATGGCGGATGCCGAGTGCGAAGATGAAGCGGTCGAGCTCCGGCTGGCGGCGCGAATCGATGGCCGCGAACAGCTTGTCGAGACCTTCATAATTGCGGTCCTCGACACCGCGCACATTCTTGCGCGCCTTGCCCGATGCCGCCTCGCGCAGCCGCGCCTGCTCCTCGCGCCGCTCGGCCAGCGCCCTGGTGACGGCCGGGCGGCGATCCCTGAGGGTGAAGATATCGGCGGCGGTCTTGACCAGTCCCGAATTGAAGAACAGGTCGATATTCTCGGCGCCCAGCCCCTCGATGTCGAGCGCGCCGCGCGACGCGAAATGACGCAGCCGCTCCACAGCCTGCGCGGCGCAGATCAGCTCGCCGGTGCAGCGCCGGCGCGAATCCTCCTTGCCGGTCTTCTCGTTGATTTCGCGCGTCGCCGGCGAGCCGCAGACCGGACAAATGTGCGGGAATTCATAAGGCACCGCATCAGCCGGCCGCTTGTCGACGACGACGCTGACGATCTGCGGAATGACATCGCCCGCCCGTTGTATGACAACCGTGTCACCGATGCGGACATCGATGCCGTCGCGAATCGGCAGGCCGTTGCTGTCGAAGCCCTTGATGTAGTCCTCATTGTGCAGCGTGACGTTTTCGACCACCACGCCGCCGACCGTGACGGGCGCCAGCCGCGCCACCGGCGCCAGCGTACCGGTACGACCGACCTGGATATCGATCTTCTGCACCGTCGTCATCGCCTGTTCGGCCGGGAACTTGTGCGCAACGGCCCAGCGCGGCTCGCCGGTGACAAAGCCCCAGCGACGCTGCAATTCCAGCTGGTCGACCTTGTAGACGACACCGTCGATGTCGTAGCCGAGCGACGAACGCAGCTCCTCGATCTTGTGGTAGTGCGCGATCAGCTCCTCGACCGACTTCGCCCGCACCATCAATGGGCTGACCTTGAACCCCCATTCGGCGAATTTCTGCACCGAATCATATTGGGTCGGCGCCGGATCCGCTGTCGTGTAGCCCCAGGCATAGGCAAAAAATTTAAGATTGCGGCTGGCGGTGACGGACGCATCCTTCTGTCGCAGTGAGCCCGCTGCCGTGTTGCGCGGATTGACATAGTCCTGGCCCCCCACCGCCGCCGAGCGGGCCTTCAGTGCCTCGAATTCCGCATAGGTCATGTAGACTTCGCCGCGGATCTCGATGGTCTCGGGCCAGCCCGATCCTTTCAGCTTGGCGGGGATGTCGGCGATGGTCCTGAGATTGGCGGTGATGTCCTCGCCGACAGCGCCGTCGCCGCGCGTAGCACCCTGCACGAACACACCGCGTTCATAGCGCAGCGACGCCGACAGCCCGTCGATCTTCGGCTCGGCCGTAAACGCGATGTCGAGATCCTTGTCGCGGTCGAAGAAGCGCCGGCCACGCTCGATGAAATCGGTGACGTCCTCGTCTGTATAGGCCTTGGCGAGGCTGAGCATCGGCACCGCATGGCGCACCTTGGCAAAGCCTTCCGCCGGCGCGGCGCCGACCCGCAGCGAGGGCGAATCCTCGCGCACCAGACCGGGAAAGCGCTCCTCGATGGCAAGATTGCGCCGCCGCAGCGCGTCATATTCCGCGTCCGTAATCGTCGGCGCGTCCTCGGCATGATAGCGCCTGTCATGACCGGCGATCTCCTCGGCCAGCCGCTGGAGCTCATCCGCGGCTTCGCTTTCGCTCAACGATTCGACTGGTTTTTCAGACATGCAGCGGTCCCTGGACAGTGGCGCGACACCATAAATCAGGATTTCGGAAAAAGCATTCCTGAACAGCGGGATGGAGCCATATCCTGACTCAGCCCGAAAGCCTTGCGACGACTACGCTGCAGCAATATTCTCGCGCAGCAGCCGTTCCGCGGCTGCGCGCGCCTCGTCGGTGATGGTAGCGCCGGCCAACATGCGCGCGATCTCTTCCTGGCGCGCCGCCCGGTCCATTTCGGCGATGCCGGTGGCGACCTTGTCCGAGCCGCCGGATTTGGAGATCAGGAAATGCGTCGCAGCACGTGCCGCCACTTGCGGAGCATGCGTGACCGACAGCACCTGCACGCGCTTCGACAGCCTGGCCAGCCTTTGGCCGATCGCATCGGCCACGGCGCCGCCGACGCCGGTGTCGATCTCGTCGAAGACCAATGTCGGCGCCGAGCCACGGTCGGCCAGCGCCACCTTGAGCGCCAGCAGGAAGCGCGACAGCTCGCCGCCGGAGGCGACCTTCATCATCGGCCCAGGCCTGGTGCCGGGATTGGTGCGCACCCAGAACTCGACCTGGTCGATGCCTTCTTCCATGCGGTTCTCGCCATCGCTGGCCAGTTCAACGATGAACTCGGCCCGTTCGAGCTTCAGCGCCGGCAGTTCGGCCATCACAGCCTTGGTCAGACCGACCGCCGCGGCGTGGCGAAGCGCGGAGAGCTGGGCTGCGGAAATATCGTAGGCTTCGCGCGCCGCTGAGGCCTGCTTTTCCAAGAGATGCAGGCGCCCCTCGCCGGCATCGAGATCGGCGAGATCGGCGGACATGGTGTCGCGCAGTTGCGCCAGATCGTCGACGGCCACACTGTGCTTGCGTGACGCCGCACGCAGCGAAAACAGCCGCTCCTCCGCCTTCTCCAGCCGCTGCGGGTCGTATTCGGTGGCGCGCAATGCCGCCTCGACGCCCGATTGCGCGGCATCCAGCGACAGCATCGCCTCATCCAGCGACTTCACCACATCCTCGAGCAGGCCCGGCGCTTCGCTGGCCTTGCGCTGCAGGCGCCTGAGCAAACTGGCCAGTTGCGGCAGTGGCGAGGACGGGCCTGACAGCACATCCTGCGCATCGTGTATTTCCGAGGCGATCTTTTCGGCCCGCATCATCGTGGCGCGCAATTCGGCCAGTTGCGTCTCTTCGCCGGGCTGCGGATCGAGCTTTGCCAGTTCCGCCACCGAGGCCCTGAGATAATCGGCCTCGCGCGCCGCCGCCTCGACCTTGGCGCGGTGCCTGACGAACTCCTGCTCGGCGCCGCGCCAATAGCGCCACGCCTCGCCGGTCGCGCGGGCAGCGCCCAGATGGCCGCCAAAACTGTCCAGCAATTCGCGATGCGCGCCGGGATCGACCAGAGCGCGCTCGTCATGCTGGCCGTGGATCTCGACCAGCGCGTGGCCGATGTCGCGCATCAGGGTGACGCTGGACGGCTGGTCGTTGACGAAGACACGGGTGCGGCCATCCGCGGTCTGCAGCCGGCGCAGGATGATGTCGCCGTCATCCTCGATGGCGTTTTCGGCCAGCAGCGCGCGCACCGGGTGGTTGCGCGGCACATCGAAGACGGCAATGACCTGGCCCTGTGCCGCGCCGTGGCGCACCAGCGAGGCGTCGCCGCGCGCGCCAAGCGCCAGCGACAGCGCGTCGAGCAGGATGGATTTGCCGGCGCCGGTTTCACCGGTCAGCACGGAAAGGCCGGGCTGGAAGTCGATATCCAGCTTCTCGATCAGGACGATATCGCGGATCGACAGTCTGGAAAGCATCAGAACCCGGACCTCAAGCAATTCCAGGAAAAGTGCGTAGCGGTTTTCCGTCCGGAATTGCGTAGAACAAAAAGTTAGGACGGTTCAGCGCCTCAATCAAACCGCTGAACCGCTGTGAAGCGGCATCCGACCGATGGAGTCGCAGCGCCGCGCTATCTTTTTGTTTGAGCGTCGGATCAATCCGAAAAGCGCGTTCCGCCTCAGTCGATGCTCGGGAGTCAGGCGCCGGTGATCAGCTTGCCGGCCTTGGATATCCACGATCCGGCATTCTCGCGCGGCTCAAGCCCGTTGCTCTGCAACAGCTTGTAGGTATCCTTGTACCATTGGCTGTCGGGATAATTGGTGCCGAGCACCGCAGCGGCGGTTTGCGCTTCCGAGGTCAAGCCCATGGCGTAATAGCTTTCGGCCAGACGCGCCAGCGCCTCTTCGACATGGCGGGTGTTGGAATAGTTCTCGACCACGTTGCGGAAGCGCTTGACGGCAGCAATGTATTCGCGCCGCTCGAGATAATAGCGGCCGATCTGCATCTCTTTGCCGGCCAGCTGGTCGTTGGCGAAACGGATCTTTTCCTTGGCGTCGTCGACATATTCCGACGTCGGCCAGCGCGTCACCAGATCCTGCATCGTCTGCACGGTCTGGCGTGCTTCCTTCTGATCCTGGGTGACGTCCTTGATCTGCTTGTAGTAGCTCAGCCCGATAATATACTGGGCGTAAGCCGCGTCGTCGGTCGACGGATAAAGCGTGAGATAGCGCTTGGCCGAGCCGATCGCTTCGTCATAACGGCCGGCGCGATAGTCGGCGAAGGCGCCCATCACCATCGATTTGCGGGCGAATTCCGAATAGGGGTGCTGGCGGTCGACGGCGTCGAACTTCTTGCTCGCCTCATCCAGGCGGCCGGCATTGAGATTGGCAAGGCCTTGATTGTAAAGGACGTCGGCCGGTTCGGTCTGGTCGACATAGGTCGACAGGTCGACGTCTTTCTCGGACGACATGCAGGCCGAGAGGAAGAGCGATGGCACAACCACCGAAAGCGCCAGGAAAACAGCCCGATACGGCGCTTTCGATTGACCAACTCGCTTGAAGAACATGATTGGATTGCGCCCTTTCGGCGTTAGTTCAATGCCTTTCGCATGGCGTTCCCTCAAAACTGATCCCCACTTTTGAGCGACATGCGCCTAACAGACGGCAGCAGCCATAAACCATAACTGCCTTGCCCAGCAACGCTATGTCTAGCCAATCGCACATTTTTGTGGCGGCTTGGTGTTGCCCCGAATGCTACGCACTTTCACTGGCCGGTGATGCTTTCGTGCAACACCGGCCAGCGTTCAGAAAGCCAGAAAATCGTTAAGAATCAGATCACCCAGGGCGCAAAGACAGGGCCGGTGACGGCGCTCATCTCGGCGGTGCGGCCGCGCTCGCGGCGCGTGGTCTCGACGACCTCGAAGGCCGAACGGTCGGACAGAAGCCGCCGCAAAGCAGCCGCATTCATCCGGTGACCGCCGCGATAGGAGCGGAAGCAACCGATGAAACGGGCGCCGGCCAGCGCCAGATCGCCCATCGCGTCCATCGTCTTGTGACGAGCGAACTCATTGGGGTAGCGCAGGCCGCCCATGTTGATCACCCGGTTGTCGTCGCCGATCACCAGCGAGTTCTCCAGCGAGGAGCCCAGCGCATAGCCGGCCGCCCACAGCCGCTCGACATCCTTCATGAAGCCGAAGGTGCGGGCGCGCGCGATATCCTGGCGAAAGATGTCGGGGTTGATGTCGGAGGCGAATAGCTGGCGGCCGATCGCCGGGCTTTCGAAATCGATCTCGACCTCGAAGCGCGTGCCGCTATAGGGCCTGAACTCGGCCCAGGACGCGCCATTCTCGATGCGGACGGGCTTGACCACCCTGATGTAGCGGCGCTTGACCGCCAGCGTCTCGATGCCGGCCTGGTCGATGGCTTCCACGAACGCCACCGCACTGCCATCGAGGATCGGAACCTCATGACCGTCGATCTCGATGACGATGTTGTCGATGCCGAGCCCGAAAAGCGTCGCCATCAGATGTTCGACGGTGGCGATATGCTCGCCTGCCGGATCGCCGAGCATGGTGCAGAGATCGGTCGCGCCGACTTCAGCAACCAGCGCGCGGAACTCGCGGCTCTCGCTTCCGTTCGAAAGGTGGAAGAGCACGCCGGTGTCGGCGTCCGCAGGGAGGAAATTGACGGTGACCGGTTTGCCGCTGTGAACGCCGGTACCGGTCAGCGTTGCACGCGATTTCAGTGTCGTCTGATAGTCTTGCAAGACAAACCCCATAGCCCAAACGCCTAAGTCCGCTTTAACCCAAAAGGCGCGGCTCTTTTTTTATCGGCAGGCAGGGCCACTTCCCCGAATCCCAGCACACCGAAAGTGCTGCGGCAAAGATAATGGTCTGTCAGGGAGACTCCAAATCACGGTTTCTTACTCTGTGTAACCGCGACAGACCTTGAGCGTCACATCGTAACGCCTTGTTATTAAACCCCTTTAAACGTCAACAGGCAGACAATCTCTCGTCTGCCTGTTAACAAGTGTTACATACCGTTAACGGCTCAGTTGGCCTGGCGGCGCAGGAAAGCCGGTATCTCCAGCTGGTCGTCTTCCTGGGTCGACCTGGTCTGCGGCGTCAACCGGCCCTGATCGTCGAGCTGGCCGCGGCGCGGCGCGTAAAGCTGCGGATCCTGGCTGGCAAGGCGGCGCATTTCCGGCGCCGCCTGGCGCAGTTTCGGTTCGCGCGGCTGTGCCGGCTGCAACCGGGCCGGCTCTTCTTCGCGGCGCGTCAGCCCGTTGGTCAGCCGCTTGAGCAGCCCCATCGGCCCGCTGTTTTCATGGTCGGCCGGACGGCCCTTGGCTTCCACCTCGGCCCGCACCACAGGCGGAAAATCCTCCACCCGCGGCATGCGCTGCGGTGCGGCAGCCACCGGCTGCGGCATTTCCCGCATCGGCGCCGGTTGCATCACCTGCTGCACGACAGGCTGCGGCTGGGCAGGCGGGGCCTGGAAGATCTTGCTCTGCGGGCGGAAATCTTCCGCCTGGGCCATCGGCGCCGGACGAGCCATTGCCGCCGCATTGGCCTCGGCAAGCTGGATCGCCTCGGCCACCGGATCGGCCGCGCGCTGCTCATAGGTCTGCTGCTGGACCGGTGCCGGACGGCCTTCCGCCCCCGGAGCCGCTGGGCGGCTGACCGGCTTCTGCTGCGGCGGCACGGCCCGGATCGAGATCGGCGCCGCGGCAATTTCAGCTGCCGATTTGTCGATGCCGGTGGCGACCACCGAGACGCGGATGACGCCTTCGAGTTCCTCGTCGAAGGTGGCGCCGAGGATGATGTTGGCGTCCTGATCGACTTCCTCGCGGATGCGGGTCGCGGCCTCGTCGACTTCGAACAGGGTTAGGTCGCGGCCGCCGGTGATCGAGATCAGCAGGCCCTTGGCGCCCCTCATCGAGGTCTCGTCGAGCAACGGATTGGCGATCGCCGCCTCGGCGGCGGCCATCGCGCGGCCCTCGCCCGAAGCTTCGCCGGTGCCCATCATCGCCTTGCCCATTTCGCGCATCACCGAACGCACGTCGGCGAAGTCGAGATTGATCAGACCTTCCTTGACCATCAGGTCGGTGATGCAGGCAACACCGGAGTAGAGCACCTGGTCGGCCATGGCGAAGGCGTCGGCAAAGGTGGTCTTGTCATTGGCCAGCCGGAACAGGTTCTGGTTGGGGATGACGATCAGGGTATCGACACATTTCTGCAGCTCCTCGATGCCGAGATCCGCCGTCTTCATGCGGCGCTGGCCTTCGAAATGGAACGGCTTGGTGACGACGCCGACGGTGAGGATACCCCGTTCGCGCGCCGCGCGGGCAACCACGGGAGCCGCACCGGTTCCGGTGCCGCCACCCATACCGGCGGTGACGAAGCACATATGGGTGTTGGAGAGATGATCGATGATCTCATCGATGCACTCTTCCGCCGCCGCACGGCCCACTTCAGGCTGCGAGCCGGCGCCGAGCCCCTCGGTGACATGCGCGCCGAGCTGGATCAGCCGCTCGGCCTTCGACATGGTCAGCGCCTGTGCATCGGTGTTGGCCACGACGAACTCGACACCGCGCAAGCCCGCGGTGATCATGTTGTTGACGGCATTGCCGCCGCCGCCGCCGACACCGAATACGGTGATCCGCGGCTTGAGCTCGGTGATGTCCGGCTTTTGCAGATTGATCGTCATTGTCTCCGTCCTTTGCCTTTCCCGCCGCTTCGCCGCCGCGGCCGCCTATGGGGCTGTCCCCGTCAATTAGAAACTGTCTCTCAACCACTGACTCATGCGATGCAGTTTTCCGCCCGTCCCGGTCATCCTGAGACCGGAAATTCCTTTCGCCGGATGGCTCTCGAACCTCGCCATCTGCGGATAGATCAGCAGCCCGACCGCCGTCGAGAAAGCCGGCCCCTTGGCAGCTTCCGGCAGGCCCGCCACGCCGAGCGGGCGTCCGATGCGCACATTGCGTCCCAGAATGCGGCGCGCCGCCTCGGGGAGACCCGCAAGCTGGCTGGCGCCGCCGGTCAGCACGACGCGTTTTCCCACGGCATTGCCGTAGCCCGACTTGTTCAGCCGGTCGCGCAACAGTTCCAGCGTCTCGTCGATGCGGGCGCGGATGACGCGCGTCATCACCGAGCGCGGGATCTGCAGCGGCATCTCGCCGTCTTCGCCGATCGGCTGGATCGAGACCAGGTCGCGATCGTCGGCACTGCCAGGCAGCGCCGAACCATGCATCACCTTCAGCCGCTCCGCGGCGTCGAGCGAGGTCGACAGGCCCTTGGCCATATCGAGCGTCACATGATTGCCGCCGATGGCAATGGCATCGGCGTGGACGAATTTGCCTTCCGAAAACACCGAGATGGTCGTCGTGCCGCCGCCCATGTCGATGCAGGCCGCACCCATTTCCAGTTCGTCGTCGACCAGGGCCGCAAGCCCGCTGGCATAGGGCGTCGCCACCATGCGCTCGACCGAAAGATGCGAGCGGTTGATGCAGAGCTCCAGATTGCGCAGCGGCGCGGCATCGCCCGTCAGCACATGCATATCGACGCCGAGTTGGTCGCCGACCATGCCGCGCGGATCGCGCACGCCGCGCTCGGCGTCCAGCGAAAAGCCGACGGGCAGCGAATGGATCACGTCGCGTTCGGCCTTGAGCGCCTGCTTGGCGCCGGCGGCAAGCACGCGCTTGATGTCGGCTTCGTCGGCCTGATGGCCACCGAGATTGATGGTGGCCGAATAGGTTTCGCTCTTCAGCCGGCCGGCCGTCATGTTGACGATCAGCGAATCCACGGTCAGTCCCGCCATGCGTTCGGCGGCGTCGACGGACAGGCGAATGGCGTGCTCCGCGCGGTCGAGATCGACGACCACGCCCGACTTCACGCCTTGCGATTTCTGGTGGCCGATGCCGATCACCTGGATGCGGTGCGAGCGGCCGCGCAACAGCTTGCCGTCCTCGCGCGGCTTCAGTTTCGCCACCACGCAGCAAACCTTGCTCGAGCCGACATCCAGCACGGTGAGCGTGCCGGAACGCCGCGAAGAGGCATCGCTGTTGCCGCCAAGCCAGCTCATATCTTCGTCCCCGACTTGCGCTTCAGATTTTGCGGCTTTTCATTGAGCGCGGCCTGGCGCTGCGTCGCCGCTTCCGGCGTCAGCTGCACCACCAGGCGATCGGAGATGCGCATGTCGACGGCGGCGATGTCCCGCGTCAGAAGCCCGTTATCGTGGTCCATCCGAACCAGGTCGGCAATCGCCTGATCCTCGCCATCCTCGGGCAGCTTGATCGTGATGCCGTTTTCCAGCTTCAGGTCCCAACGCCGTTCGCCGATGCGGATATAGCCTTTGACCCGAGCCGCGAGCTCGGGAAATTTCTTGATCTTGGCCACGAAGTCGGGCGCCTTGGCCGGTGCGCCGGTGCCGATGATCAGCGGCAGCAGCGCCTGCTTGCCGCCGGAGAACGGCGCGATCACCGCGCCGGAGCGTTCGATGACCGAAAGCTCCGCGCCCTGCTGCCAGAGCGCGAAGGGCTCGCGCTCCTCGACACGCACTTCCAGCGTATGTGGATAGACCTTGCGCACCGCCGCCACTTCGACCCAGGGCAAGGTATCAATACGTTCACGCGCGGCCTCGGCATCGAAGCCGATCAGTGACGTCCAGCCGTCGAGCTCGAGCCGGTCCAGTATGTCGATCTCCGAAGTCTGGCGGTTGCCGACCACCTTGATCTGGTCGACGGCAAAGCCGGTCCGGGCGGTGATGCTCTGGACGATGTCGTCGGCATGACCGCCGAGAATGGCGCCATAGAGGCTGCTTGATGCAATGAGCGAAGCCGACAGGATGGCCGCGGAAAAGCGCGGCGCGACGAAGTCGCCGCCGCCCAGGCGCGCCAGCACGCGCACCGGCCGGCGCAGCACGCGCGGCAGCACGAAATGGTCGAACGACAACGGCATGCCGAACAGCGCCGGCCCGGCGCCGCCCCTGCCCTTGTCCTGTCCCCATTTCAACGCAGACACGAAGCGTCCTCCACCATCCAACTCAACAATTCGCCAAACGAGTGCCCGGCCTGGGCGGCGATTTCAGGCACCAAAGACGTCGGCGTCATGCCCGGCTGAGTGTTGATCTCGAGCCAGACAATCTCGCCGTTTTCGGAGTGACGGTCGTCATAGCGGAAGTCCGATCGGGAAACGCCCCGGCAGCCGATAGCCAGATGTGCCTTGAGTGCCAGTGTCTGTATTTTTTGGTAAATATTTGATGAAATTTTAGCAGGGATTTCGTGTTTTGATCCGCCGGCGACGTATTTTGAATCATAGTCGTAGAAGGAATGGCCGGTCGGAATGATCTCGCAGACGCCGAGCGCCACGTCGCCCATGACGGCGCAGGTCAGCTCGCGCCCATGGATGTAGCGCTCGACCATGACGGTCTCGCCATATTTCCATTCGGACGAGCCGATGACCTGCGGCGGATGCGACTGCCCTTCATGCACGATGACGACGCCGAAGCTTGAGCCTTCATTGACCGGCTTGACCACGTAGGGCGGCTTCATCGGATGCTTGTTCTGGATGGCAAAGCGGCTGGCAACCTTCGATTCCGCCACCGCGATGCCGGCAGCCTTGGCGACCTTCTTGGCTTGCTCCTTGTTCATGGCGAGCGCCGAGGCGAGCACGCCCGAATGGGTGTAGGGAATGGCCAGATATTCGAGGATGCCCTGGATGGTGCCGTCTTCACCGAACGGGCCGTGCAGTGCGTTGAAGACGACATCGGGCTTGAGTTCGGTGAGCACTGCGCCGACATCGCGCGCAACATCGACGCGGGTAACCTGGTAGCCTTCATTCTCAAGCGCATCCGCACACGCCTTTCCCGAAGACAGAGACACGGGCCGCTCGGACGAGAATCCGCCCAGGAGGACAGCCACATGCTTGTTCTTCATATCCCGTCATCCCTCTCACGGCGGGCCCGCAACCACGCATTCAGCGACCAGATTGAGTCCGAGTCTCCCGGCAGGTTGCCCCCCAGACGGAAAACGCGGTCGACGCGTCGAACGACTCAAATCAGGAAACGCTTTAAGGCAGAGAATCAGAGAGTTGATTCGCTGGCAAGTGCTTATGATTCCGACAGATTCACTTTCCGCGAAAACGGCCGGAAAAAGCGTGTTGTGAGTCTTTGGAGCAACGGTGGCGCTGTTGTTTCAGACCGTTTGAAGTTCAAGCATCACATGAACTTCAGCTTGCGCTAAAGAAGCTGTCCGAGGAATTCCTGCACGGCATGGCCGGGGCGGAAATTGCCGAGCCGCTTGATTTCCCACTGCAGGCGGATGCCTGAATTTTCAAGCACGCGGGCGCGCACCGTCTCGCCGAGATATTCGAGGTCGTATCCGGTCGCTGTTCCGGTGTTGATCATGAAGTTGCAGTGCATCGGCGACATCTGCGCGCCGCCGATCATCAGCCCGCGGCAGCCGGCCTTGTCGATTTCCTTCCAGGCCGAGGTGCCTTCCGGATTCTTGAAGGTCGAGCCGCCGGTCTTCTCGCGGATCGGCTGCACCGTCTCGCGATGCGTCTGGACGGCGTCCATGGCCGCCTTGATCGCCTCCTGGTCTTCCAGAACACCTTCGAAAACGGCGGAGGTGAAGATCAGCCCGGCAGGTGCGGCCGAGTGACGATAGGCATAGCCCATGTCTTCATTGCTGAGGGTGTGGAGATTGCCCTTGCGGTCGAGCGCCCGAACCTCGACGACACGTTCCCGCGTCTCGACGCCATTGGCGCCGGCATTCATCCTCAGCGCCCCGCCGATGGCGCCGGGAATGCCGTGATAGAAATGAAAGCCGCCAATGCCGGCCTCATAAGCGACGGCCGCGACGCGCTTGTCGGGCGTCGCAGCACCGGCCTTGATGACGGTCGGCGAAACCACCTCGGCCTCGCCAAAGCCCTTGGCCGAAAGCCGGATGACGAAACCTGGAATGCCGCCGTCGCGCACCAGGAGGTTGGAGCCGACACCGACGATGGTGAGCGGGATGTCCTCCGGCACGGCGCGCAGGAAGGCAGCCAGATCCTCCTCGTCGGCCGGCTGGAACAGGGCGTCCGCCAGACCGCCGGCGCGGAACCAGGTGATCTTGTCCATCTCGGCATTGGGCGTGATGCGGCCGCGCAGGCCGGCAAGCCGGTCGCCAAGTTTGTCGAGCAGGTCCTGGCCGCGCATCATGAGACGGTACCGCCGAGTTCCCCAGGCAGCGCATAGGCCCATTGGGTGATGTTGCCGGCGCCCAGGAAGATGACGAAGTCGCCCGGTTTCGCCAACGCGCGGATGACGGGCGAAATCGCGGCAGGGGTTTCGACGTAGCGCGCATCGCGATGGCCCCCGGAGCGGATGCGCGACACCAGCGCCTCCGAGGTCACGCCGTCGATCGGCTCCTCGCCCGCCGCATAGACCGGCGCCACCATCACCGTGTCGGCATCGTTGAAACAGACCGAAAATTCGTCGAACAGATCGTGCAGCCGGGTGAAGCGGTGCGGCTGCGCAATGGCGATGACGCGGCCCTTGGTGGCGCTGCGCGCCGCTTTCAACACCGCCGTGATCTCGACCGGGTGGTGGCCGTAATCGTCGAAGATGTCGACGCCGTTCCACGAGCCGGTGTGGGTGAAGCGCCGCTTGACGCCGGCAAAGGACGACAGCCCTTTCTTGATCGCTTCGGCCGACAGGCCGAGTTCATGCGCGACCGCAATTGCGGCGGTGGCGTTGGAGACGTTGTGGCGGCCGGGCATCGGCAGCCGCAGATCCGATATCGTCGTCTGGCCGCCGGTCTTGCGGTCGCGGATCACCACGTCGAATGCCGAGACGGCACCGGCCATGCGGTGGTTGGTGAAACGCACATCGGCCTGCGCGTTCTCGCCATAGGTGATGACGCGGCGGTCCTCGATGCGGCTGACCAGCGCCTGTACTTCCGGATGGTCGGTGCACATCACGCCAAAACCGTAGAACGGCACGTTCTCGACGAATTGCCGGAAGGCCTCGCGCACCTTGTCGAAACTGCCATAATGGTCCAGATGCTCGGGATCGATGTTGGTGACGACGGCGATCTCGGCCGGCAGCTTGAGGAAGGTGCCGTCGCTTTCGTCGGCTTCGACCACCATCCACTCGCCATCGCCCATACGGGCATTGGTGCCATAGGCATTGATGATGCCGCCATTGATCACCGTCGGGTCGAGCCCGCCGGCATCGAGCAGCGTCGCCACCATCGACGTGGTTGTGGTCTTGCCATGCGTGCCACCGATCGCGACCGCCTGGCGGAAGCGCATCAGTTCGGCCAGCATCTCGGCCCGGCGGACAATTGGGAGCAACTTCTCCCGCGCGGCCTTCAGCTCGGGATTGGATTTCTTGATCGCGGTGGAGACGACCACCACTTCGGCCGCGCCGATATTCTCGGCCTTGTGGCCGACAAAGCATTCGATGCCCTTGTCGCGCAGCCGCTGCACATTGGCGCTGTCGGCCTGGTCCGAACCCTGCACCTTGTAGCCGAGATTGTGCAGAACCTCGGCGATGCCGCTCATGCCGATGCCGCCAATGCCGATGAAATGCACAAGGCCGATGGTCTGCGGCATCTTCATCAATGCGTCCCTTTCCTGAAATCCGAAACGGTTTTTCTGGACGCAATAGCCTCTGTGAGATCAGCGAGCAACCGTGCCGCGTTCGGCCGGCCAGCCGACTTCGCTCCGGCAGCCATGGCCGTCAGCCGCTCGGGAGTGTCCATCAGCCCGCCAATGAGAGCCGCGATGCGCTCCGGCGACAGTGACGATTGCGGATGCACCTCGCCGCCGCCCGCCGCGGCAAGGGCGGCTGCGTTCGCCGCCTGATCGTGATCCAGCGCATAGGGATAAGGCACCAGCAGCGCCGGCCGGCCGATGACGGCGATCTCCGAAACCGTCGAGGCGCCGGAGCGCGAGATCACCAGATGCGCCGCGCCCATGCGCTGTGCCATGTCGGTGAAGAAGGGCGAGACCTCGACATGGACGCCGAGTGCCGCATAGCCGACCTTCACCCGCGCCACGTCGTCGGCGCGGGCCTGCTGGGTGATCACCAGCCGCTTGCGCTGCGCCTCCGGCAGAAGTGCGATCGCCGTCGGCATGGCGTCGGAAAAGAACTGCGCGCCCTGGCTGCCGCCGAACACCAGGAGCCTGAACGGATCCGCCCCTTTGGATGCGGTGTAGGGCGTCTTTGCCGCCTCCAGGATTGGCGGCCTGACCGGATTGCCTGTCGTCACCGTCTTGGCGCCTGTGGCACTTTCATCTTGCGGCAGGAAGCCGCCGGCAATCGCATCGACGCGCCCGGACAGCGCCCGGTTGGCGCGGCCCATCACTGCGTTCTGCTCATGGATCAGCGTCGGCAGCTTGCGCCGCGTCGCGGCATAGAGCGGTGGCAAGGTCGGATAACCGCCAAAGCCGACGACCGCATCAGGCTTGATCCTGGCGATGACGTCGGAGGCCTGGCGCACGCCGCGCCAGATCTTCCAGAACGCGCCAAGCAGCGCGACAGGGTTTTTCGAGCCCATCGTCGCCGACTGGATCGGATGGATGGCGGCGGCCGGGAAATGGCCGGCAAAGCGCTCGGCGCGGTCGTCCGTCGCCAGATGCACGCCCCAGCCGCGCTCGATCAGCTCATGCGCCAGCGCCTCGGCCGGAAACAAATGTCCGCCTGTTCCGCCCGCCGCGAGAAGGATGACACCCCGCGCCATATCACTCCGCCGGCAGGGCGCGCTGCGACAGGGCAAAGCCCATCTGCTTGCGCTTTTCCGGTCGCTTGCGCGTCAGCGCCAGCACCATGCCCATCGAGATGGCAATGGCGATCTGCGAGGAGCCGCCATAGGAGATGAAAGGCAGCGTCATGCCCTTGGCCGGCATCAGCTGCAGGTTGACGCACATGTTGATGACCGACTGCAGGCCGAACACGGTGACGAGACCGCCGACGGCGTAGCGGGTGAAATCATCATGTTCCTTCAGCGCCGTGCTGAGGCCGCGCAGCACGATGAAGGCGAAGATCGACATGATGAAGAAGCACATGATCAGCCCGAACTCTTCGCCGGCGACCGAAAAGACGAAGTCGGCATGCGCGTCGGGGATGACGCGCTTGACGGTGCCCTCGCCCGGGCCGACGCCGAACCAGTGGCCGTTGATCAGCGCCTCGCGGCCCATGTCGACCTGGAACGTGTCGCCTTCGCCGGTTAGGAATTTGTCGATGCGGGCGGCGACGTGCGGGAACACCGTATAGGCGGCAAACAGGCCGCCGGCGCCGGTGGCGCCAAGCGCGATGATCCATAGCCATGGCAGGCCGGCCATGAAGAACATGACGCCCCAGGTGCCGGTCACCAGCATGGTCTGGCCGAGATCGGGCTGCGCCACCAGAAGCGAGATGACCAGGATCAGCAGCAGCATGGCAAACAAATTGCCGGGGATGTCGGGCTGGCGCTTGTGTTCGGCGAACAGCCAGGCGCAGACGATGACGAAGGCGGGTTTCAGAAATTCCGACGGCTGGATCGACATGCCGACAAACGACACCCAGCGCCGCGCGCCCTTCACCTCGACGCCGATGTAGAGCACGGCCACCATCAGCACCAGCATGATGCCCAGGATGATCAGCGCCATGCGCCGGATCTGCCGCGATTCCAGGAAGGAGACCGCCAGCATCACGCCGAGCGCCGGCACGGTGAAGATGATCTGCCTGGTGGCAAAGTGGAAACTATCGAGGCCGATGCGTTCGGCCACCGCCGGGCTTGCCGCAAAGGACAAGACGATGCCAAGCCCCATCAGCGACAGGAACGCCGCCAGGAACCAGCGATCGATCGTCCACCACCAGGTTGCAACCGGGCTTTTGTCGAGACGGCTTTGCATTATCGTGCCCCTCCGATGGGTTTGACACCCTCGATAGCATTCGCAGCTTGCCTGAAGGCTTCGCCGCGAACTTCGAAATTCTTGAACTGGTCGAAACTGGCGCAGGCCGGCGACAGCAGCACCACCACCTCGCCGTTGTCATCCTTGGCCGAGTCTTTCGCGGCATGGTCGACCGCGGCGGCCAGGGTGCCCGAGATTTCATAGGGCACGGCTTCGCCGAGCGTCGCCGAGAATGCGGGCGCCGCCTCGCCGATCAGATAGGCCTTGGCGATGCGCGGGAAGAAACCGCGCAGCGGCTCGATCCCGCCTTCCTTGGGCAGTCCGCCGGCGATCCAGTAAATGCGCGAAAAACTCGACAGCGCGGGTGCCGCCGCATCGGCATTGGTCGCCTTGGAATCGTTGACAAACAGCACGTGGTCCTTGCGTCCGACCTGCTCCATGCGATGCGCGAGGCCTGGAAAGCTCTCCAGTCCCGCCTGGATCTCGCCCAGGCTCAAGCCGACCCTGAGGCAGGCGGCAACAGCGGCAAGCGCATTCTGCGCATTGTGCTGGCCGCGCAACGAACCGATGCCTTCGAGGAAGGCGACGCGGCTGTAGCGGCCATGGACGGCTTCCATCAGATCGGAACCGTCTGCGAAATAACCGTCGGTCAGCGGCAGCCGCTTGGAGATGCGGATCACCTCCCGGCCCGCCCTCTCCAGCCGGTCAGCGATCTGCGCGCACCAGGAATCGTCAACGCCGACGATCGCCGTCTCGCTGCCGGCAACCAGCCGCTCCTTGATCGAAGCGTAATGCTGCATAGTGCCGTGGCGGTCGAGATGGTCGGGCGTCAGGTTGAGCAGGATGCCGGCCGTCGGGTTGATCGAGGGCGCGAGATCGATCTGGTAGGACGAACACTCGACGACATAGTCCCGGTCAGCCTGCGGTGGATCGAGCGTCATGATGGCCCGGCCGATATTGCCGCCCATCTGCGTGTCGCGCCCTGCCGATTTGAGGATATGCGCGGTCAGCGCCGTGGTCGTCGACTTGCCGTTGGTGCCGGTGATAGCGATGAACGGCGCATCAGGCGCGCGCGCAATCCGCTCGCGGCAGAACAATTCGATATCGCCGATCACCTCGACGCCGGAGCCACGCGCCAACTCCACCGTCCAGTGCGGCTTGGGATGCGTCAGCGGCACGCCGGGCGAGAGCACGAAGGCCGAGAATTTCGACCAGTCGGCGCCGCGCAGATCGGCGGTCGCAATGCCTTGGTCAGCAGCCTTGGCGACGCTATCGGGATTGTCGTCCCAGGCAAGCACGTCGGCGCCGCCCTCGATCAGCGCGCGCGCCGTGGCGATCCCCGAGCCACCGAGCCCGAAGAGCGAAACGCGTTTGCCCGAAAAGGATGCGGCGGGGATCAAGCGGGTTCCTATCTCAGCTTGAGGGTCGACAGGCCGACCAGCGCCAGGATGACGGCGATGATCCAGAAGCGGATCACCACCTGGCTTTCGGTCCAGCCGAGCTTTTCGAAATGATGATGGATAGGCGCCATCAGGAAGACGCGCTTGCCGGTCATCTTGAAGTAGCCGACCTGGATGATGACCGACAGGATTTCCACGACGAACAATCCGCCGACGATGACCAGCACGATCTCGTGCTTGGTGGCGACCGCGACCGTACCGATCAGGCCACCCATGGCCAGCGAACCGGTGTCGCCCATGAAGATCGCCGCCGGCGGGGCGTTGAACCAGAGGAAGCCGAGGCCGGCGCCGATGACGGCGCCAAGCACGACAGCCAGTTCGCCGGTGCCGGGCACGAAATGGATCTGCAGATATTCGGCGAACACCGCATTGCCGGAGAGGTAGGCGATGACGCCAAAGGATGCCGCCGCAATCATGATCGGCACGATCGCCAGCCCGTCGAGGCCATCGGTCAAATTCACCGCATTGCCGGCGCCGACAATGACGAAGCAGGAGAACGGCACGAAGAACCAGCCGAGATTGATGATGAATTCCTTGGCGAAGGGGAAGGTCAGCGACGACGAGAACGGCGCCTGGCCATTATGCATGATCGCCCAGGCGGCGATGCCGGCGATGACGAATTCCAACGCCAGCCGCGCCTTGCCGGAAAAGCCGAGATGCGACTCCTTGGTTACCTTGAGATAGTCGTCGTAAAAGCCGATCGAACCGAAGCCCAGCGTCACCAAGAGGACCACCCAGACATAGATCGAGGAGAGGTTCGCCCATAGAAGCGACGAGCCGACGATGCCGCACAGGATCATCAGCCCGCCCATCGTCGGCGTGCCGGCCTTCTTGAAATGCGTCTGCGGGCCATCGGCGCGGATCGGCTGGCCCTTGCCTTGCCGCAGCCTAAGCGAATTGATGATGGTCGGCCCGAAGATGAAGACGATCAGCGCCGAGGTGATCAGCGCACCGCCGGTGCGGAAAGTTATGTAGCGGAAGACATTGAAGACCGAGACCTTGTCCGCAAAATCGACGAGCAATGTAAACATACGATTCCGTTCCCCGGACTAGTTCTGTTTCGTGCCTGCGGCTTCCGCCGGATATTTGCCGAGCAAGGCCTCGACCAGCTTTGAAAAGCCGATGCCTTTCGACGATTTGATCATCACCACGTCGCCGGCCTTCAGCGTCGACAACAGCAGCGGCTTCAATTCCTCGGCGCCGGCGCGGTATTCCGTTTTGATCTCGTCGGGCAGGATGTCTGCCAGCGCCCGCATTTCCGGACCGCCGAGAAAGACCGTGTTTGTGCCGGTGCCGACGATCAACTCGGCAAGGGCTGCATGGAGCTTGGCCGAATGGTCGCCGAGCTCGAGCATGTCGCCGAGCACGGCGATGCGCCGGCCCTCGCCCGTGACAGGCGTCGCGTTGAGCAGCGCCATGGCAGCAGCCATCGAGGCCGGATTGGCGTTGTAGCTCTCGTCGATCAGTGTGATCGGTCCCTTGGGGTGGCGAAGCATATGGCGCTTGCCACGGCCGCGTTCGGCGGAGAGATCGGCCAGCGCTTCCGCCACCTTTGCGATGTCAGCTTCAACGAGATGCGCCGCGCCAAGAACGGCGAGCACATTCTGCACCATGTGGCGGCCGGGCGCGCCGATCCGGGCAACGACATCCTGACCGCCGATCCTGGCGGTGATATCGGAATGATCGGCATGCAGCTCGCATTTGGTCAGCTTGTAGGTCGACCGTGTATTCTCGCCGAAGCCAAAGACATGTTCGACGCCGGCGGCCCGCGCCATCTTGTCTAGCAGCTTCCAGCGCGCATCGTCGCGGTTGAGCAAGGCCGCACCGCCGGGCTCGATGCCTTCGAAAATCTCAGCCTTGGCCTTGGCGATCTCGTCGAGATTTCTAAAGAAGCCGAGATGCGCCGCGGCAATCATCGTGACGATGGCCACATGTGGCCGGACCATCTTGACCAGCGGCCGGATCTCGCCCGGATGGTTCATGCCGATCTCGAACACCGCATAGTCGCAATCGCCGGGCATGCGCGCCAGCGTCAGCGGCACGCCCCAATGATTGTTGAAGGACTGCGCCGAGGCATGCACCGTGCCGACGGCCGACAGCACATGGCGCAGCGCCTCCTTGGTGGTGGTCTTGCCGGCCGATCCTGTCACCGCGATGATCTTTGCATTGGACCGGGCGCGTGCGGCGACGCCCAGTTTTTCGAGTGCGGCAAGCACATCCTGCACGACGATCATCGGCGCCGTCAGCCGCCCGAGCGACGGCAACTTGCCCTCAGCAACGACCAGCACGCCGGCGCCGGCCTTGATCGCCGCGGTCGCGAAGTCATGGCCGTCCATCGCCTCGCCCTTGATGGCGAAGAAGGCGTCGCCCGGCTGCAGGCTGCGGCTGTCGATCGAGATCCCCGAAATTCCCTCCGGCATCGGCCCGAGCGGCCGACCGCCCATGGCGTCGACCAGCGCCTCGGAAGTCCAGAGCACGCTCATGCGGCCCGCTCCCGCAGCGCCGAGCGGACTTCCTCGTGGTCGGAGAAGGGAAACGTCTCGGCGCCGATAGTCTGGCCCTCTTCATGGCCCTTCCCGGCAACGATCAGCGTATCGCCCGCTTTGAGCATGGCGACCGCTTCGTGGATCGCCTTGCGGCGGTCGCTGATTTCAATCGCGCGGGGCGCGGCTGCCAGGATCGCGGCACGGATCGTTTCCGGCACTTCCGAGCGCGGATTGTCGTCGGTGACGATGACGACGTCGGCCAGCCGCGTGGCGATTCCGCCCATGATCGGCCGCTTGCCCCGGTCGCGGTCGCCGCCGCAGCCGAACACGACGATGACGCGGCCGGTGGTGAACGGGCGCACCGCGGCCAGCACATTTTCCAGCGCATCCGGCTTGTGGGCATAGTCGACATAGACGGGCGCGCCATTGGCGGTGGCGCCGACAAGGTCGAGCCGTCCCGGTGCCCCCTGAAGTTTCTCCAACGCCATCAAAGCTTTGGCGACCGGCGTTCCGGTGGAAATGGCCAGCCCGGCCGAAACCAGGGCATTGGCGATCTGGAAGTCGCCGGCGAGCGGCAGGTCGATCTCGTAGAGCACGCCGTCAGCTTCGACCTCGGCGCGCTGGCGGTGGCGCTCGTGCTCGACCCGCTTCAGGCGCAGGAAATCGCCATGGCGGCCGACAGTCAGCACATTGAGCCCCGCGGCCTGCGCAGCCTGGATGGTCGGCGCCGACCACGGATCGTCGGCAAAGATGACCGCCGGCGCGCCTTTCGGCAGCAGCGTGTCGAACAGGCGCAATTTGGCGCGATGGTAGTCCTCGACCGTCGGATGATAGTCCATATGGTCGCGGCCGAGATTGGTGAAACCGCCAGCGGCGAGCTTGACGCCATCGAGACGGCGCTGGTCGAGACCATGGCTGGAAGCCTCCATCGAGGCGTGTGTGACGCCGGCCTCCGCCAATTCCTTGAGCAACTGGTGCAAAGCCACTGGATCGGGTGTGGTCAACGAACCGTAATCGTTGAGGCCCGGCGCCACCACGCCGGTGGTGCCAATGGACGCGGCGGCAAAGCCGGCCTGCTCCCAGATCTGCCTGGTGAAGGCGGCGACCGAGGTCTTGCCTGCGGTGCCGGTAACCGCGACCATGGTCTCCGGCTGGCTGCCGAAGAAACGTGCCGCGCTCAGCGCCAGCGCCAGGCGTGGGTCGTCGACGCTGAGCACCGGGACGGACAGGCCGGAAACGGCGCTGGCCTTGCCCACGACAACCGCCGCTGCGCCGCGCTTTGCCGCATCGGCGGCATAGGCCGAACCATCCGCCTTGCTGCCGGCGAGCGCGAAAAAGACCACGCCGGTCTTGACCGTGCGGGAATCCGACGAAATCCCGGTTACCTCCACATCGCGGGAAGATGTTCCCTCGACAGGCAGGATACCGGCTAAATCTCTCAGGTGCATCGAACCCCGTTTATCTCAACAAAATGGCGCGCAGTTGCCGGCGCGCCCTAAGAATCACTGATAGGAAACCAGCGTTGCGCCATTTTCATGGCTGAAATCTGGCTTCACGCCAAGCATGGCGGCTGCCCGCCTGATGATGTTTCCGGCCATGACACCCGCATTGTTGGCGGCGACGTCGGTCATCCCGGGCTTTTCCGGGTGCGGAGCGTCAGCGATCGTAAACACCAGATATTGCGGATCGTCCATCGGGAAGGCAGCGACGAAGGTGTTGAAATTCAGTTCCTTCGAGTAGCGGCCATTGATCACCTTCTCGGCGGTTCCGGTCTTGCCGCCAACGCGGTAGCCGGGGGCCCTGGCGTTTCTGGCCGAGCCCTTCTCGGCATTGAGCGTATAGAGGTAGCGCATGCCCTCCACAGTCCTTTCGCTGACCACTCTCTTGGCCACCGCCATGGCATCCTGCTCGCTGCGGACCAGGAAAGTCGGCGGGATCAGGTAGCCCTGCATCAGCGCCGCGCAGCCGACGGCCGCCTGCAGCGGCGTCGTCGACACGCCATGGCCGAAGGCGATGGTGAAGGAGTTGACCTGCTTCCAGACCTTCGGTTCGGTCGGGCGGGCGACTTCAGGCAGTTCGGTCTGCATCCTGTCCAGAAGGCCAAGGCGATGCAGGAACTCGCGGTGCCCCTCGATGCCGACCATTTCGGCCTCACGGGCCGATCCGATATTGGAGGAGTAAAGGAACACCTCCGGCAATGACAGCACGCGGTTCTTGCCATGGAAATCGTGGATCGCCTGATGGCCGACCCGGATTGGGTGCGAGGCGTCGAAACGGCTGTTCATGTTCGCCTTGCCGGAATCGAGCGCCATGGCCGAGGTGAAGCTCTTGAAGGTCGAGCCCATCTCGTAGAGGCCGGCCGACATGCGGTTCAGCCGATCCTTGTCCTGCGCATTGAAGGGATTGTTCGGATCGAAATCCGGCACCGAGGCCATCGCCACCACTTCGCCGGTCTTGATGTTGAGCACGACGGCGCCGGCGCCCATGGCGCGATAGCGCTCGAGGCCGGCGGCAATCTCGTCGCGCACCACATGCTGGACGCGCAGGTCGATCGACAGCTGAACCGGCTTCAGATCCTTGGCGATCGCAAGGCCTGAGGCCTGCAGGTCGCTCAGGCCCTGCTCGTCAATGTATTTCTCCATGCCGGAGATGCCCTGATTGTCGATGTTGGTGAGGCCGACAATGTAGGACGAGGTCACGCCGGCCGGATAGAAGCGGCGCTTTTCGGTGCGAAAGCCGATTCCGGGAATGCCGAGCTGCATGATGTCGGCCTGCTGCTTGGGCGTCAGCTGCCGCTGCAGCCAGACGAAGCCGGCGCCGCTCTTCAGCTTGTGATAGGTCTGCTCGGGGTCGATATCTGGCAGAATGGTCGACAGCTTTTCGATCGCCTCGTCGGCATCGACGATGCGGCGCGGCTCGGCAAACAGCGATGCCGTCTTGATGTCGGTCGCCAGCACCTCGCCGTTGCGGTCGACGATGTCGGGACGCGACGCCGTCACCCGGCTTTGCGGCCCATTCGACATGTCGGGGGACTGGAAACCGAGATAGACCAGCCGCCCGGCGATGGTCGAATAGATGCCGAAGAACACCGCCATCGTCATCACGATGCGGGTCTTGGCCTTGCCGCCGGTCGCCTTGCGCGCGCCTTCGACCACGATGGAGCCGTCCTCGCCGGTCCGTGCGCGGCGCTTCAGCAATTTGCCGACCGACGGAAGTTTGGCGCGCATTGGAAATCCAGCGATCATTGGACGATGGCTCCGGTGACCACGGGATCCTTGTCGGCTGGTCCTTTGCCGGAATTGTCGGCCATGCCGCCAAGCCGTTGCGACGACAGGTCCTCGATGTTGAGCGGTTTTGCCGGCAGGTCGTCGAGCCCGACGATCTGCCGCGCAATGACCGGCTCGAGTGCGAGCTGCGATTTGTAGATTTTAGCCAGCTTCTGCAGGCGCGACGGCTGGGTCAGCAGGCTCCAGTCGGCCTTGAGCAGGTCGATCGTGTCCTCCTCATAGCGGATCTGCGCCTCGATCTTCTGCACCGAAGCCAGCTGTTCCTCGGCCTCGCGCTTGGCCTTGTAGGTCAGGGCCGCGGCCGAGACCATGACGGCGATCAGGACTATGTCGCTGGTTCGAAACACGTATTCACCTCTCTCGCGGCGCCTGGATGCCGGGAAGCTTTGGAAGGCCGAAAATGGTGAGATCACCGGCGCGCGCCGGCGCCTCGGTGCGGATGGCGGTACGCAGCCTGGCCGAGCGCGCCCGCGGATTGGCAGCGACCTCGGCATCGCCTGCCGTCACGCCGCCACCAGCCTTGCGGAAGGTCGCAGTGCGCGCGTGCGCCTCGGGCAAATGACGTGAGCCGGTGGCGACCTCGGCGCGGTCGGCGATGAAGCGCTTGACGATGCGGTCTTCCAGCGAATGGAACGTCACCACCGCAAGCCGCCCGCCGGGCTTCAATACCCGCTCGGATGCCATTAGGGCTTTGGCCAATTCGCCCAGCTCGTCATTGACGAAAATGCGCAGCGCCTGGAAGACGCGGGTGGCCGGATGAATCTTGTCCTTCGGCGCGCGGCCGATATGCGTTTCGATGGCGTCGGCGAGATCGAGCGTGCGCTCGAACGGACGTTTTTCGCGGCGTGACTCGATCATGCGGGCAATGCGGCCGGCATTCCGCTCTTCGCCGAGGAAGCCGAAGATGCGGGCAAGGTCGCCTATCTTGAACGAATTGACGACGTCGGCAGCACTCAAGCCCGCCTGCGCCATGCGCATGTCGAGCGGCCCGTCGGTGCGGAACGAAAAGCCGCGCTCGGGCTGGTCGACCTGCATCGAGGAAATGCCGATGTCGAGGACAACGCCGTCGGCGCTTTCGACCTGCTCGTCCAGCGTCGAAAATGGCGCCTGCACCAGCCTTAGCCTGCCGCCGGATTGCTGTTCCAAGCCGCGCCCGGCGGCAATCGCATCGGGATCGCGATCGATCGCCACCACCGAGGCGCCGCTCGCCAGGATCGCCTTGGTGTAGCCGCCGGCGCCAAACGTGCCGTCGACGATCACATCGCCGGCTTTGGGTGAGAGCGCCTCCAGCACTTCGGCGAGGAGGACCGGAATGTGGCGGACCGGTCCGCCAACGGCGCTGAGATCATCGCCGTGATCCGCCATCATTCCGGCCGCTCCCCAGCCTTGGCCTCGTGAGCCTTCGTCCCCTGCCGAAGCTGCAAAAGCCGAGCCCGCGCCTGCGCCCCATAGGCGGCCAGCCGTCCAGGCTCCCAAACTTGAAAGAAATTGCCACGGCCGACAAAGGCCACTTCGCTCGTGATGCCCGTATGCTCGCGGATGAAATCGCTCATCGTGATGCGGCCATCCTGATCGAGCTTCAGGAACGTCCCGTCGCCATGGCAGAAGAACGACATATCGTCCGCCGTCTGCAAAAAAGGGTCTTCCAGCGCGATGCGCTGCTCGTAGCGGTCGAGCAGATCGAGCCCGCCGACATCCATCGCAGGCACGTCCAGGCCGCGCAGCGCATAGAGTTCCGAATAGCCGCGCTTCTGCACGACCGCGCGGAAATGCGCCGGAACGGAGACCCGCCCCTTCGCATCGATCCTGTTCACCGCGCTTGACAGAAACCGGTCCATGACACGCTGCAGCCGCTTCCGCCGCCGCACCCCTCTCCATGTTTTCGTCCGCGCCGAAGCGCGTCCCCTGCCGAAAATCCGCTTCGATCCCAGCGGCAAAACCCCGCAAACGCACAGCCGCCGCGGCTGCCCGATTGGCGTACGCTTTACCCTGACGCGGAACGAAGGCTTTGGTATCGAAATGGGATATCATGGGGCACTATGGGCGTCAACGGGAACAGGCTTCACAAACGCGCGCGCCACAACCGGTGAGAGCAGCTCTGACAACACTCCCGTCTTTATCTCCCATTAAGCCTAACGAACCGTTTAGAGCGGGCTGGCCCAAGCGGAAGCGGCTTGCCGCGCATCACTGCCGCGAATAGCGTCGTCAGTCTTTTCGCTGAGCAACAAGGTCAGAAATCCATGTCCGAAACAGCCAGGTCCCGCGCGGCCTCCCTTGCCCATCTGAGTCGCGACGGACTTGCCAAAGGCGACCCCATCCCATTGCCGCTGACCATGGCCGCTATTTTCCACAACCCGGGCGACGGCGCCGGCTACAGTCAGTACGGCCGTTACAGCAACGCCACCTGGGATGCAGTCGAGCACATGCTGGCGCATCTCGAAGACGCGCCATGCGTCGGCTTCCCCTCAGGAATGGCGGCAATCTCGGCGGTGTTTTTCGGCCTGTTGAAATCCGGCGACCGCGTGCTTTTGCCTTCGGACGGCTACCATGCCACACGCGCGCTGGCCGAACGTTTCCTCAAGCCCTTCGGCGTCGCCTATGATCTGCGGCCGACAGCTACATTCCTCGACGGCGGCTTCGACGGCTACCGCCTTGTCTACGTTGAAACCCCGTCAAATCCGCGATTGGACATTTGCGACATCACAGCCGTCACCGAGGCCGCGCACCAAGCGGGCGCGATCGTCGTCGTCGACAACACCACGATGACGCCGTTCGGCCAGCGTCCGCTCGATCTCGGCGCCGACATCGTCGTTGCTGCCGACACCAAGGCGGCCAACGGGCATTCCGACGTGCTGTTCGGCCATGTCGCCTGCCGCAATCCAGATATCATCGCGGCCGTCACCGGCTGGCGCGAGACCGCGGGCGGCATTCCCGGCCCGTTCGAGGCTTGGCTGGTGCATCGCGGCCTGGAGACGCTGGACGTACGCTTCGACCGCATGTGTTCTTCTGCCGAGGTGATCGTGACGCGCCTGAAAGACCATCGCGCCGTTAGCGGCTTGCGCTACCCCGGGCTGGAGGGCGACCCGTCGCACAACCTTGCCCGGGCGCAGATGGAGCGCTTCGGCTTCCTCGTGTCCTTCGAACTCGCTTCCCAGGAGAAGGCCGAGGATTTCATCAACAACTGCACGCTGATGCAGGCGGCAACGTCGTTCGGGGGTGTCCACACCTCCGCCGAGCGGCGGGCCAAGCGAGGAGATTCGGTTCCGCCCGGCTTCGTGCGCCTGTCGGTGGGCTGCGAGCCGGTGGAAGAACTCTGGCAGGCGATCGAGGCATCGCTGGACAAGATCGGCATCTGAGGCGGCTTGCCCCTTCTCCCCGTCACTGTACGGGGAGAAGGTCCCGGCAGGGGGATGAGGGGCAGCGTCAACCTCTGAAGCGATCTCACTTCTTCGAGTCCCTTGCCTCAGTCACTGCGGCATATTTGGCTTGCAAGCGCTTCATGAACAGATGTCCGTCTATCCTCCCGCTCTCAAGGTCGTCAGACAACCTGTCCTTACGTGCTTCGGCTTTGATCTCGTCCATCGACGCAAATCGTCCCGGTCCGCTGTCGATCCCCTCCTGAATCAGCCTGCGCAATTCCTCGACCGTGTAGCCGAGAAGATCGCGGCGGTCTTTTCATTGCCGCAGTGCGTCACGGATCACTTCGCTGGCCGAGGCATATTCGCCGGCGGCCACGACGTCGTCGACCGCCCCCGCCAGTTCCGGCGAAAGCGCGATGCTGCGTTTGTCGACATGACCCATGGCGTGCTCCTGATCAAACCACGACGATCATGGTACGATTAATCGTACCAGCTTCAAGAATGCGTTTGTCTCGACCCACCCGGTGCAGTTGATTCAATCGCTCAAGCACCTGAATCGTCAGCTGCGCCCGAAGGCGCAGACTGCTGATCCCAAAGGATTAATCGCGATATGGGGAGAAATTGCCAGCTGGCCTGTAAGCCGGGTTTTGTATGGCCCTCGCCCCTTTCGGGGCGAGAACGTGGCGGCCATTCATCTTGGGCGCATGTTGCCATGCGCCTCACGCAACCTACCCGGACGGTGAGCCGGAAACAGCCCTGAAGGTTTCCCCTCGCACCGTCCCTATTCGGTCTTGCTCCCGGTGGGGTTTACCGTGCCGCTCCTGTTGCCAGTCGCGCGGTGGGCTCTTACCCCACCCTTTCACCCTTGCCCCGATAAATCGTGGCGGTTTGCTTTCTGTGGCACTTTCCCTGGGGTCGCCCCCGCCGGCCATTAACCGGCACCGTGTTTCCATGGAGCCCGGACTTTCCTCACCCGCAGCCTTTCGGCTTTGCGGGTGCGGCCGCCCGGCCAGCTGGCAGAGCGTATAAAGGGGTTCACGTTCCAAAACGCAAATGAAAAAGCAGACTTATGCCGGCGATCCCAATGCCGCCAACTGCACCTTGACCTTGCCGCAATAGGCCGCCGACACCGGGTTCATCCTCGTCGCGGCATGGCCGGCATTGTATTTCAGGATCGTGCCGCAGGTGGTGCCGCCGCCGAGATTGCGCGCCATGGCAAGGTACTTCATGCCGTATTTGATGTTGGTGTCGGGATCGAACAGACCCTTGGCGGAGCCGCTATACCCCATCATCCGCGCCGTTGCCGGCTTGATCTGCATCAGGCCGATTTCACCCGCGCTGCCGACGATGTTCGGCCGGTAGTTGCTCTCGATCTTGATGACCGCCTGGGCCAGCGACACCGGCACGCCTTCGGCCGCAGCATAGCGGGCAATGATTGCCGAATACTGGCCGCCAAGCGCGGCTGCCGCAGTCGACTCCGCAGCGGTGCTTGGGCGGATCGATGCGGTCGTCGTCAGGTCGACGCTCTTCCTGTTGCGCTTAAAATGCCTCTTGGCCGTGGCTTTTCTGGCTTTCACCACGGCTGCTTTGCGCCCTTTCGCGGTGATTGCCCTTTTTGCTGTTGGGTTTGCCTTCGTCATGGTGGCTTTGGCGGGTGCGGCGATGAAGCCCTGGTCCGCCCTCTGGCTCAGTGGTGCGGCATCGGCCGTGCTGAAGGCAAAAGTCATTACGCCGGCAGCAATAGCTGCCGTTACAACGGTCAATTTCTGCATGTGGTCCCGTTCTGTTTGGCCGCGCGAAGATCTTCACGCAGCAACGCCTAATCAATATCGGAGCATCCGGGGGGCTGGAGGTCCGATAACTTGCACGAACCGCCTTTGAGGGCGGAATTTGTGTCGAACAAGGCGAGGCAATTCACTTTCAGTGACAGGCTGTAACTTGAATATCAGAAAAAGATTATTTAGAGGCAACTGACGTAAGGGAAGTCAGCAGGCTTTGCAGCGTGCTAGACGTAGAGCCGTCGGCGACACCATCCACCAGGCGCGGTCGGAAATGCCGCTGAAAAGCTTCGACGACGATTTCGGTCTGGCGGTCGAAGACACCTGATATCTCAACGCCATAGCCATAGAGCGCCAGCATCGACTGCAGTGTCTCGACCTCGGCGCCGGTATCGCCGGCTTTCAGCACCGCGCCGCGCCGGACCGGCGCCGCAGGCACGAGATGGCCGACCCCGGCCGCAAACAGCGCATTCCAGGGGAATTTCTCGCCCGGGTCGATCTTGCGCCCCGGCGCGATGTCGGAATGGGCAAGCACCCTTTGCGCCGTAATGGAATGGCGTTCGATGATACCAAGGCAAAGCCCGATCACCGCTTCCACCTGCCGCTTGGGAAAGGCCGAATAGCCGAGCGAATGGCCGGGATTGACGATTTCGATGCCGACCGAACAGGAGTTGATGTCGCGACGACCGAACCAGGAACTTGCACCGGCATGCCAGGCGCGGTCGCTTTCGCGCACCATCTGGATGATGCGGCCATCCTCATGGACGAGGTAGTGCGACGAGACTTCGCTTTTGGGGTTGCACAACCAGGCTTCCGCGGCAGCACCCGTCGCCATGCCGGTATAGTGCAGCACGATCATATCGGGCCTGAGCGTTTCGCGCCGCGGGCCGAAATTCGGCGATACCCTGACCTCCGCGCTTGGCTCGTCGGGCGAGAAGCCGGTCATGCGTGCCTGAGGCCCCGCTCGATCATTTCATAGGCCGCGTTGATAGCCGCGACCCTGGTCGTTGCAATCTTGATGAATTCCTGCGGCAGGCCGCGCGCGATCAGGCGGTCCGGATGATTGTCGGAGACCAGCTTGCGGTACCGCTTCCTGACCTCCTCGAACGGCTTGCCGCGCTCAATGCCGAGCACGATATAGGGATCGCCGGCCCCGAGATTGACGTGCCTGGCCAGGATGGCTTCGTAGTGCACCTCGTCGATGCGAAAAATCTCGGCAATACGGTGCAGGAAAACGCCTTCGCGCTCATGCACCAGCCCGTCCGCCTTGGCGATGTGGAACAGACCGTCGAGTATGTCTTCCAGCATGACGCAGTTCGAATGGCCCGAGCCGCACATCTGCGCCATACTCTCGGCATAGGTCTCGAACCCGGCGACGTCGCGCTTGGCCAGATCGTAAAGCCGCGCCACATTGCGGGTCTGTTCTCGCGGCACCTCAAATATTTCCTGGAACGCGCGAACCTCGTCCTGGGTGACGATGCCATCGGCCTTGGCCATCTTGGCTGACAGCGCAATCATTGCCACAGAGAAGGCGACGCGCCGGCGCAGATCGGCGTCACCGGAGAAAACCGTGCGCACGGCCTCGACCACATCGGCTACACCGGACGTGGCTGAAGATGAAACGCGGTTGATGAAGTCGCCGAGGCGATCCCAAATTGACATGAGCGCTTATTAGGGCCGCCGGCCATTGCTATCAAGCCAAGACAGCGCCGCAGAGTGGATCGATTTACGCAAGCAACGACGCGCCAGATCCCAAACCGTAGGAAAGAGCCGGTTCAAGGCCCTTGAGCCCCGAATCGACCTAAACGCAGGAAGGCCGGCGCGAAGCCGGCCTCCTCTCTCGTCACGTCAAAGTGACCGGGACTGCTGCTACTGCGCGGGGGCAGGAGCAGGTGTTGCCGGAGCCGGTTCTGCAGGCTTCGGTGCATCCGGCGTCGCCGGCTTCATGGGCTCGGCGGCTGGCGGATTGGTGCTCTGGGTGGTGGTGTTATCCGTAGCGCTGTCGCTGCAGGCGGCAACGCCGAACAGGGCCAGGGCGGAAACGGAAGCAAGAATGAGCTTTTTCATGACATCTCTCCTTCAACACACGCTCACGTTGCGGTGAACGGTCGAAGGCAAAATGCATCAAACGGCCATGAGTTTCGTAACGTTGCGTTTCCTGATGTAACATCCGCGCACTACCGATTGCGGGCCGGGCGATGCCGAACTAACAGTCTGGACCCAAATGAAATGCCGGAGTTCTGCGTGGACAAGAAATGGGATTTTTGGATCGACCGCGGCGGCACCTTCACCGACGTGATCGGACGTGATCCGCAAGGCGGTTTGCATCCCAGGAAATTCCTGTCGGAAAATCCCGAAGCCTATCCCGACGCCGCCATAGCCGGCATCCGCGAGCTTCTGGGGCTGAAATCCGGCACCGCTATTCCTCCGGGCCTGGTCGGTGACGTCAAGATGGGTACCACCGTTGCCACGAATGCGCTGCTGGAGCGCAAGGGCGACCGTGTGCTTTTGCTCATCACCAAGGGCTTTCGCGATGCGCTGAAGATCGCCTATCAGGCGCGACCAGACATCTTCGCCAAGGAGATCATCCTTCCCGAACAGCTCTACGAGCGAGTCATCGAGATCGACGAGCGTGTGCGCGCCAATGGCGAGGTCGAGCGCCTGCTCGACATCGCCGCCTGCCGGCCCGCCATCGAACAGGCGAAGGCCGACGGCATCGATGCGGTGGCCATCGTCTTCATGCATGCCTGGAAATATCCCGACCACGAGAAGGCGGTGGCGAAAGTCTGCCGCAAGATCGGGTTCAGCCAAGTCTCGGTCAGCCATGAAGTCTCGCCACTGATCAAACTGGTCGGCCGCGGCGACACCACCGTAGTCGATGCCTATCTGTCGCCGATCCTGTCGCGCTATGTGCAAAGAGTAGCGGGAGAACTGGGCGCGACGCCAATCTCCCCACTTCTGGAGGGTGAGGAGCGGTCGGCCAAAGGCCGAGAAAAAGCCAACGATTTGGCTTTTTCAGCGACGAACGCCCGGAGCCATAGCGAAGGGCAGTCCGCAAAGCGGCCAGAGGGGGTCCTCTCGGAAGGCACCGCCAATGCGCTGAGCCCGGTCGATCCAACCCCACCCGGCGGCTCCGCCGCCACCCTCCCCTCGAGGGGGAGGGAAAACCCTCGCCTGATGTTCATGATGTCGTCGGGCGGGCTCACCGCCGCCGACATGTTTCAGGGCAAGGACGCGCTGCTGTCCGGCCCGGCCGGCGGTGTCGTCGGCATGGTCGAAACGGCGAAACTCGCCGGTTTCGAGAAAGTCATCGGCTTCGATATGGGCGGCACCTCCACCGATGTCGCCCATTTTGACGGCGAGTATGAGCGCGCCTTCGACACCGAGGTCGCCGGCGTGCGCATCCGCGCGCCGATGATGCGCATCCATACCGTCGCTGCCGGCGGCGGCTCGATCCTGCACTACGAAGCCGGCCGTTTCCGCGCCGGGCCGGATTCCGCCGGCGCCAATCCCGGCCCCGCCGCCTACCGGCGCGGCGGCCCGCTGGCCGTCACCGACGCCAATGTCATGCTGGGCAAGCTGCAGCCCGATTTCTTCCCGGCGATTTTCGGACCCGGCCAGGACCAGCCGCTGGACGTCGCCGCCGTGCATAAAAAATTCGCTGCGCTCGCCGCCGAAATCGGCGATGGCCGCACGCCGGAAGCCGTCGCCGAAGGCTTCGTCACAATCGCAGTGGAAAACATGGCAAACGCCATCAAGAAGATCTCCGTGCAGCGCGGCTACGATGTCACCGAATATCTCTTGAACTGTTTTGGCGGCGCCGGCGGCCAGCATGCCTGCCTGGTTGCCGACGCGCTCGGCATGGAGGCGGTACTGATCCACCCCTTCTCCGGTCTGCTCTCAGCCTATGGTATCGGCCTGTCGTCGGTTTTCGCGTCACGCCAGCAGGCACTCCTGAAGCCGCTTGCCGAAGAATCCAGGACCGAGATCGGCAGCCTCATCGGCACGTTGAAAAAAGCCGTCATCGCCGAATTGGCAGCGCAAGGCATCGCCGAGGACAAGATTGCGGCAAAGCCGGTGCTGCACATCCGCTATGACGGCACGGACACCACGCTGCCGGTGAATTTCGAAGGCGACTCGATCTTCCAGGCCAGGCGCGATTTCGAAGTGGCCCACAAGGCGCAGTTCGGGTTCGTCTATGATGACAAGCCGATGATCGTCGAGACCGTTGGCGTGGAAGGCGCCGAGATCGTCGAGACCACGGCCGAAGCCGTTGCGCCCGCCGGACCGGCAATGGTTGAAGCGGGTGCGTCGGGAACGCGGCGCATCTACACCGAGGGCCGCTGGCATGAGGCCGGCATCCATCGCCGCGAAAACCTGCGCCCATCCAATCTGGTCCCAGGCCCCGCTTTGATCATCGAGCCGAACCAGACCATCGTCGTGGAGCCGGGCTGGCAGGCCGAAATCACCAACCTCAATCACGTCGTCATTCGCCGCACGGAACGGAAAGTTCGCACGGCTGCCCTCGGTACCGAAGCCGATCCGGTGATGCTGGAGGTCTTCAACAACCTCTTCATGTCGATCGCCGAGCAGATGGGCGTCACGCTGCAGAACACCGCCTATTCCGTCAACATCAAGGAAAGGCTGGACTTTTCCTGCGCCGTCTTCGACCGTCATGGAGCGCTGGTCGCCAACGCGCCGCACATGCCGGTGCATCTCGGCTCCATGGACCGCTCGGTCGAAACCATCATCCGGCTGAACTCCGGCGACATCCATCCCGGCGACGTCTTTGCGCTGAACGCCCCCTACAATGGCGGCACGCATCTGCCTGATATCACCGTGGTGACGCCGGTGTTTTCCCTCCCCCTTGAGGGGAGGGTGGCCGCGCAGCGGCCGGGTGGGGTCCTCTCAGAAGGCACCACAAGAGCGTCGAGCACTGCCGCAACGACCTCCTCCGGCGGCTCCGCCGCCACCTCCCCCTCAAGGGGGGAGGAAGTAATCTTCTACGTAGCCTCGCGCGGCCACCATGCCGATATTGGCGGCACGGCACCGGGCTCGATGACGCCGCTTGCCACCACGGTCGACGAGGAAGGCGTGCTGTTCGACAATTTCCGCGTTGTCGATCGTGGAAAATTCCGCGAGACGGAGCTGCACACGCTGCTCACCGACCACGCCTATCCTGCCCGCAACCCACACCAGAACATCGCCGACCTCAAGGCGCAGATCGCCGCGAATGAAAAGGGCGTGGCGGAACTGCGCAAGATGGTCGCCCATTTCGGCCTCGACGTCGTCGAAGCCTATATGGGCCATGTCCAGGACAACGCCGCCGAAAGCGTGCGCCGCGTGCTGGAGCGGCTGCCAGATAGTTCCGAGTACGAATACCCGACCGACACTGGCCAGGTGATCAAGGTGAAGATTACCGTCGATCGGCAAAAGCGCGAGGCGACCGTGGACTTCACCGGAACGTCGAAGGTCGAGAAGAACAATTTCAATGCGCCCGAGCCCGTCGCCCGCGCAGCCGTGCTCTATGCCTTCCGTGTCATGGTCGAGGACATGATCCCGATGAATGCCGGCTGCCTGCGGCCGATCAACATCATCATCCCCGACGGCTCGATGCTGAAGCCCGCCTACCCCGCCGCCGTCGTCGCCGGCAATGTCGAGACCTCGCAGCATGTCACAAACGCCCTGTTCGGCGCCATGGGAGCCATGGCCAATGCGCAAGGCACGATGAACAACCTGACCTTCGGCAACAAGCAGTACCAGTATTACGAGACCATCTGCTCCGGCTCGCCGGCAGGCCGGATGAACTCCGGCCGCGGCTTTGCCGGCACATCCGGCGTCCACACCCACATGACCAATTCGCGCCTCACCGATCCGGAAGTGCTGGAACTGCGGTTTCCCGTCATGCTCGAGGATTTCCACATCCGCGAAGGTTCCGGCGGCAAAGGCAAATGGAGCGCCGGCGACGGCACCAGGCGCACCATCCGCTTCCTCGAAAAGATGGAATGCGCCATCCTGTCCTCGCACCGCAACCGCCCGCCGCAAGGCCTCGATGGCGGCGGTGACGGCGAGGTCGGCTCGACCAAGGTCCGCCGCCAGGACGGCAGCGTCGAGACGCTGAAGGCCTGCGACCAGACCGTGCTCGACGCCGGCGACGCCGTCATCCTGACGACGCCGACACCGGGGGGATTTGGCAAGGCCTGAACTCGCGTCAACAGGCTGTCACCCGCCTGTCATGCCCCTGAGTTACCCGCTTGCGGCAAAGCAAATGGGGAATCACTTTGCCATGACGGACGTCTCCTCGGATCTCGTTTTTCGCCGCGGCAAGGAAGTTGGAAAAGCCGTCTACCAGAACCGCCCGCTTTCGCAGGCCGGCCTTTCCGAACGACTGTTTGCGCTGCTGTTTTCCGGCCTTGTCTATCCGCAGATCTGGGAAGACCCTGAAGTCGACATGGAGGCCATGCAGCTTGGCCAGGGCCACCGCCTCGTCACCATAGCGTCGGGCGGCTGCAACATCCTCGCCTACCTCACCCGCTCGCCTGAACGCGTCGATGCGGTCGACCTCAACGCCGCCCACATCGCCTTGAACCGGATGAAGCTGGAGGCGGTGCGGCATCTGCCCTCGCAGGGCGATCTGTTCCGTTTCTTCGGCGCCGCCGACACCAACCACAATTCGCAAGCCTATGACCGCTTCATCGCGCCGCATCTCGACCCGGTCAGCCGCCACTATTGGGAGCGTCGCAGCTGGCGCGGCCGCCGGCGCATCACCGTCTTCGACCGCAATTTCTACCAGACCGGCCTGCTCGGCCTGTTCATCGCCATGGGCCACCGCATCGCCAAATTCTTCGGCGTCGATCCCGCCGGTCTCATGGCGTCGAAGAGCCTCGCCGACCAGCGCCGCTTCTTCACCGAAGAGCTGGCGCCGGTCTTCGACAAGAAGCTGTTGCGCTGGGCTACCTCGCGCAAGGCTTCGCTGTTCGGCCTCGGCATTCCGCCGGCGCAGTACGATTCGCTGATCACCTCGGGCGATGGTTCGATGGCCAGCGTGCTGAAGGCCCGGCTGGAAAAGCTCGCTTGCGATTTTCCGCTGAAGAACAACTACTTCGCCTGGCAAGCCTTCGCCCGTCGCTATCCCAATCCGGGTGAGGCCGCCCTGCCCGCCTATCTAGAAGAGGCCAACTACAAGGCGATCCGCAACAATGTCGATCGCGTCGGCATCCACCACGCCAATCTGATCGAATTTCTGGCCGGCAAGGACGCAGGCACCGTCGACCGTTTCGTCCTGCTCGACGCGCAGGACTGGATGACGAACGACCAGCTCAATGCCCTTTGGTCGGAGATCACCCGCACCGCCTCGGTCGGCGCCCGAGTCATCTTCCGTACCGCCGCCGAGCCCAGCCTGCTGCCGGGCCGCGTCTCGATCTCGCTGCTCGACCAGTGGACCTACGAGGACGAGGCCTCGCGCGACTGTTTGGCCCGCGACCGCTCGGCCATCTATGGCGGCTTCCACCTCTATGTGAAGCGCGCGGCGTGAGCGCGAGCGAGCTGCCGGCCGACCATGCCGAACTGATGGACGGCGTCTATCGCTGGCAACGCCATATCTACGACCTGACCCGCAAATACTATCTGCTTGGCCGCGACCAGATGATATCCGGGCTGGATGTGCCGGCGAATGGCAGAGTGCTCGAACTTGGCTGCGGCACCGGCCGCAACATCGCGCTTGTAGCCCGCCACTATCCCGACGCCCGCCTCTACGGCCTCGACATCTCGGCCGAGATGCTGGAGACCGCCGGTAAGGCGATCGGCCGCGAAGGCCTGTCCGGCCGCGTCGTGCTGGCGCGCGGCGACGCCACCGATTTCGACGCCAAGACGCTGTTCGGCGTCGAGCGCTTGGACCGCATCTTCGTGTCCTATTCGCTGTCGATGATCCCCGGTTGGGAAAAGACGGTTTCAGCAGCCCTTGCGGCACTCGCGCCCGGCGGCTCGCTGCATGTCGTCGATTTCGGCCAGCAGGAAGGCTTGCCCAACTGGTTCCGGACATTGCTGCGCGGCTGGCTCAAGAAATTCCATGTCACGCCACGTGAGTCATTGCGCGAAGTCTTGGAATCGGAATCTCGGCGAACCGGCGCAAGCTTCCGTTTCCGCACGCTTTACCGCGGCTATACCTGGCTGGCGGTCGTCAAGATCGCGCACTCTTAGAGTCCGTTTTGAAATTCACGGATGAGCGTTTCGGCGGATGAGATTGCCGCCCATAGCGACAAGGATCATGGCTTGCGAGACGT